>JBAXLX010000333.1:0-4006 GCA_037134595.1 Pseudomonadota bacterium | reverse complement strand
ATGGGTCCACTTGTCGCAATACTTTTGCAGCAAGGTGGTGGTCAGCGGGCCCATACGGGTCGAGGTTTCGGCGATGGGCGTATCGACATATTCCAGCACGGTGCCGCCAGCATCTTCGATGTCTTTCTTCATGCGGTCGGCTTTGTCGATCGCGATCTGGTAGGTGCTGTCGGTAAAGATCACCACGCCGGGCTTGCCACCGGCATCATCCAGCGCCCATTTCGCGGCCACGTCAGACACTTGCATTGCATCGGTCGACACGTTGGCGAAAATGCCGCCGGGGGCATCGCAGCCAATCTTGGGGCCAGAGTGCCAAGACACCATCGGAATTTTCGCAGCCGTCACGCCTTCCAGCGCCGATTGCTGCTCAGCGGCGTCAAAGCCGTTGATCACGATGCCGTCGGGGTTCAGCGCCAAAGCCTGCCCCACAGCGGCCGAGCGGCTTTGCACCGACCCTGCCCCGTCCAGCACCTTGACCGTCCAGCCGATTTTGGCGGCGGCTTCTTCGATGCCCGTCGTCACACCCAAAATGCCGCCGTTCTTCAGATCGGCTGCCAGAACCACGATGGTTTTGCCTTCGGCGGCCTTGGGGCCGGTGGTGGGGCCGTCAAACTTGTCTTCGGCCATCGCCGTCAAGGCCATGGATGTCAGGAACGTGCCGGCCATAAGCCCGGTTAGAAAGGTACGTTTCAGCATAGGATCCTCCCAATTTATTGCTGTTTACGTCGTCTTTGCGCCCTTCTTCCTTTGCGCATATCCGGCGATGCCGATCGCGATCAGAAGAGTGGTTCCGTTAAAAAGCGGCTCAACCCAGAAGCTGCCGCCAAACTGTTGGATGCCCGAGATGCCGACCGCCAAGATCATCACCCCGACAATCGTGCCCCAAACGTTAACCCGACCGGGCTTGATCGTGGTCGAACCCAAAAAGGCCCCGACCAGCGCGGGCAACAGAAATTCCAGCCCGACCGAGGCCTGCCCGATCCGCAGTTTTGACGCCAAAATCACCCCCGCAAGAGCCGTCAAAACCCCCGAACAGACAAAGGCCCCGATCACGAATGTGCGGGTGGGGATGACGTTTAGCTCCGCGGCGCGCTGGTTGGCGCCGATGGCATACAAGTACCGGCCCGTGGGGGTGTAATCGAGCACGACCCACAAGGCCAAAGTGATGGCCACCACATAATAGGCCGTGATCGGCAGGCCCAGAACAAAGGTGCCGTTGATGGCGTAAAAGGCATTTGGCAGCACGCCCACCATCTGGTGCCCGCCGGTGTGCCAAAGGGCCAAGGCATAAAGCACGGTTCCCGTACCAAGCGTGGCGATGAAACTGTCAATCCGCGCCACTTCAACCAAGATGCCGTTCAAGGCCCCCGTGATCACCCCCAGCCCCAGCACCACGGCCACCGCCAGCGGCCACGGCAGGCCAAGCATGGTTTGCAGGCTGATGGCCAGAATGTGCCACAGCACAATCCCGTAGCCCACGGTCAAATCAATCCGCCCCGCCACCATCGGAATCATCGCCGCCAGCGCCAACAGCGCGATGATGGCCTTGTCGCTCAGGATCGAGCGGACGTTCAAGATCGTCGGAAAACTGTCCGGCAGCAGGATCGAGAACAAAACGATCAGCCCCACCATCAAGATGACAAGGCCGTAAGTCGGGGCCAGTCGCAGGGCCTTGACGACAGGCGACAGGCCGCGCAACTCGTCCTTGGTGGGTTCAACGGCGTTGGATTCTACTCCGGGCATTTTGTCCTCAGGCGGCTTCACCGGCCGAAGCGGCCTGGATCAGGGATTCGGTCGACAGGTCAACGCCGCTCAGCTCTGCCACGGGCAGGCCGCGGCTAAAGACGATGGCGCGGTGGCAGATGGCGGCGATTTCTTCGAAATCGGTTGAGACGACCAGCACGCCCATGCCGCTGGCAAGGGCTTGATAGATCAGGTGGTAAATCTGCGCCTTGGCCCCGACATCGACCCCCGCCGTGGGGTCTTCGGTGATCAGCAAGCGGCGGCCAGAATCCAGCCAGCGCCCGACGACGACCTTTTGCTGGTTGCCGCCCGACAGCGCCTCGATCGCCAAGGTCGGGTGATTGGGCTGCAGACCAACGCGGGTGCCGATGGCTTTGGCCATGCCTTCCTCGCGGCGCGCCGAGACGACCTTCAGCAAGCCGCGGCCTGTGGCGGAAGGGTTCAAAAACACATTCTCGCGAATGGCAAGACCGGGGGCCACGCTTTCGCCGATCCGGTCACGCGCCACAAGGCCGATGCCCGACTGCATGGCCCGCTGCGCTGATCGCAGATCAGGGGTGGACCCGTCCAAGGTGATGCGGCCTGTGTGGGGTGTGATGCCGAACAAGGCGCGGCCAATGTCTTCGTGGCCCGCCCCGCGCAGACCCGCAAGGCCCAACAACTCCCCCCGCCGGATGTCAAAGCTGACAGGCCCGACCATCGCGGTGCGCAGGTTTTCCACCTGCAAAATCGCGGGGCCTTCCAGCACCGCCGGACGGGCAATCTCACGCGCTTTGCGGCCCACGATCAGGCTGACCAATTCTTCCGGCGTTGTATGGTCAATCGGGCGCAGGCCCACCATTTGCCCATCGCGCAGCACGGCGACCCTGTCGGCCACGCGAAAAATCTCGTCCAGACGGTGGCTGACATAGATCATGCCCACGCCTTTGGCTTTCAGCGGGCGCAGGGCGGCGAAGAGGCGTTCCACCTCGTCAGCGGGCAGGCTGGCGGTGGGTTCATCCAGCACCAGAAAATCGCTCTCCGCCGCAAGGGCGCGGGCAATCGCCACCAGTGATTTTTCGGTGCGCGTCAGGCTGGACACCCGCGCTGTGGCCGCAAAATCGGCATCCACCAAGCGCAGTGCGGCATCGGCGCGCGCTTCGGTGGCGCGCCAGTCAATGCGGCCCCCTTTGCGCACATAGCCCAATGCCAAAGCGATGTTTTCGGCAACACTCATCCATTCGATCAGGCCCAAGTCTTGGTGGATAAAGGCAACCTTTTGCCCCCCCGACACCGAAGCCACATGGGCATAGGGCTGCCCGTCAATCAGCACGCCGCCTTCATCGGCGCGGTGAATACCGCCCAAAACCTTGATCAAGGTCGACTTGCCCGCCCCGTTTTCGCCCAACAGGGCCACGATCTCGCCGCGCGCGACATGAAGCGACACACCCTTCAAGGCCAGAGTTCCGCCAAAGGATTTGACGACGCGATCGAAGTACAGGCCTTCGGTCGGCGCAAGCATGGCGAATCCTCTCTTAGCGTGGGGGAATGGCCGAGCTAACGCCAGCTACACCGGAAATATACGTTGAAAATACGCGGGAGCAGATCAAAGTCAACAAAGAAGTTATCGATAACATAATTTGATCACCCAGCGTTGAGCCCCGCAGTTTGCACCAAAATCGCCTGCTGATCGGCTGGCTTCACCTCTGCGCAAAGCGCAGGCTTTGGCGGCAATCTCCCCCGTGGCAGGCAAGCCGTGGGTTCGCGCTTATGGCTTGGTCACGGCGACTGCACGCCGTTGCGGTTCAACACCACCGAATACAGGCTGGTTGTGGCGGTGATAAACAGCCGATGCTTGGCCCGCCCGCCAAAGCAGATGTTGGACACGGTTTCAGGGATCAGAATCTTGCCCATCAAATGGCCGTCGGGGGCTATGCAATGCACCCCGTCGCCGGCAGAGGACCACAGGTTGCCGTCTGCATCCACGCGCATCCCATCGGCACAGCCTTGGTCGATCTTGTGAAACAGGCGGCCATTGGTCGGGCGGCCGTTCACCATGTCATAGACGCGGATGTGTTGCGGGTCGGCGCTGTCCATGCGGCCGGTATCGGCCACATACAGGCGGCTTTCGTCGGGGCTAAAGGCCAAGCCATTGGGGCATTGCATGTCAGAAATCACCGCCTCGACCGTGCCGTTCGGGTCGATGCGGTAGACATGGCAGGGCAGCTCTTGCGGGTCGGCGCTGTCCATGCGGCCGGTATCGGCCACATACAGGCGGCTTTCG
>JBAXLX010000332.1:0-4007 GCA_037134595.1 Pseudomonadota bacterium | reverse complement strand
GCTGTATCGTTCCACCTCTTCAAGTGTGACCTGCGGCAAAGCCCCGCCCTTGTCGATGTACAGGCAAGAGTTCAGTTTCATCAGGTTCAAATAGCCCGCCTCGTTTTGCGCCAGCAAAACCAGCGGTGCGGCAGGCTTGGTCTTTTCGCCCGCAGCCGGTGTCTCGTAAGCGACCGAGACCTGACAGCCCATGATCGGCTGCACCCCTTCGCCCAAGGCTGAAACCGCAAACTCAAGGGCTGCAAACATGTTGTTGGTGTCGGTCACCGCCACGGCGGGCATCTCGGATGCCTTGGCCAATTTGATCAGCGCCTTGACCGGAAACGCCCCTTCCAGAAGGGAGTGTTCGGTATGCACGCGCAGATGGATGAATCGGGGTTGGGCCATAGCCCAAGCCTAGCGCAAGGCGCGCCGAAGGGAAACGCCCGCCTTTTGCCCATTCTCACCCAATCCACGAAAGAGCTTTCGCCGAAATCCCAAAGGAAGGGCTGGACATGCGCCCCCTTGTCCCGTTCAAATGGGAAAGCTAGCCCCTTTCCGCCGCATCGGGGGGCAAAGCCCAGTCCAAAGACCGCGGCAGGACAGATCATGACGCAGGTGACGTTTTTACTGAACGGAGCCCCCGTTGCCGTCTCCACGGCAAACCCCACCCATACTCTGCTCGATTACCTGCGCGACACCGCAGGGCTGAAAGGCACGAAAGAGGGCTGCAACGAAGGCGATTGCGGGGCTTGCACAGTGATGGTGACAGATGCCCAAGGCCCCCGCGCGCTCAACGCCTGCATCCTGTTCCTGCCGCAACTGCACGGCAAAGCCATCCGCACGATCGAGGGGCTGACAGGCCCCGACGGCCAGCCCCACCCCGTACAAACCGCGATGGTCGCCCACCACGGCAGCCAATGCGGCTTTTGCACACCGGGCTTCGTGATGTCGATGGCCACCGCCCAGCTGAACGGCGACCGCGACCATGACACCACGCTGGCCGGCAACCTGTGCCGCTGCACCGGCTATGCCCCGATCATCCGTGCCGCCCAAGCCGCCCAAGACCAACCCGTTCCCGACTGGCTGCAAACAGATAGCTCTTTCACATTTGCGCAAATATCCTCGGGGGATTCCAAGGGGGCAGACGGCCCCCTTGGCGCGGGGGGGTTCGGGGGGGCGAGCAGCCCCCCCGTTTTGGGAACCGACAGCGTGTTCCGGCCTGACAGCAGCGATGCCCTCGCCGATTGGTACCTTGCCAACCCCGAGGCGACCTTGATCGCAGGGGCCACCGATGTCGGCCTTTGGGTCACCAAACAGATGCGGCCCTTGGGCAAAGTGGCGTTTTTGAACGGGGTGCAAGACCTCCAACAGATCGAATTCCAAGGCCCCTTGGTCCATATCGGCGCAGGGGTCACCATCGAAGCCTTGCGCAAAGCCATGCTGGCGATGCACCCGTCCTTTGCCGCCCTGCTGCAACGCTACGGCTCACTCCAAGTGCGCAACGCCGCCACCATCGGCGGCAATATCGCCAACGGCTCGCCCATCGGCGACGGCCCCCCCGCGCTGATCGCTTTGGGGGCCACGCTGCACCTGCGGCAGGGCGACGAGATGCGCACGATGCCGCTGGAAGCTTTCTTTCTTGACTACCGCAAACAAGACCGCCGCGCGGGCGAGTTCGTGGCCGGCATTTCCCTTCCCGCCCAAGCCCCCGCGCTGCGCTGCTACAAAATCTCCAAGCGGTTCGACCAAGACATCTCGGCCCTGTGCGGCTGTTTTAACGTCACAGTGCAAGACGGCCACGTGACCGCCGCCCGCATCGCCTTTGGCGGCATGGCGGGCATTCCCAAACGCGCCGCCCATGTCGAAGCCGCCTTGATCGGCCAGCCTTGGGATCTGGCAACCCTAACCGCCGCAAGCGCGGCTTTTGCCCAAGATTTCCAACCGCTTTCAGATATGCGCGCCTCAGCCGACTACCGGCTTGTTACCGCCAAAAACCTGCTGACGCGCTATTTCCACGACCTTGCGGGTCAACCCGTCCTTGTCCAACAGGTGCGCGCATGACCATCGGAGCCTCCCTTCCCCATGACAGCGCCCCCCTGCATGTCACCGGCCAAGCCCGCTATGTCGACGATGTGCCCCTGCCCCAAGACGCGCTGCATCTGGCCTTTGGCCTGTCAACCGAGGCGCATGCCGAGATCACAGCCCTTGACCTGACCGAAGTGCGCGCAGCCCCCGGTGTGGTCGCCGTCTTTTCCGCCCAAAACCTGCCCGACATGCCCGATGTCTCGCCCACGGTGCACGACGAACCGCTGCTGGCGTTGGGCAAAGTGCATTACGCGGGCCAGCCGGTGTTTTTGGTGGTGGCCCACAGCCACCTTCAGGCCCGCAAAGCCGCCCGCTTGGCCAAGATCACCTATGCCCCCCTGCCCGCCCTGTTAACCGTGGAACAGGCGCTGGCGGCAAACTCGCGCTTTGAACAAGGCCCCATTGTCTGGGCCCGTGGCGACATCGCCGATCTGTCCAAAGCCGCGGTTGTTGTTGAAGGCGAGTTCGAGGTCGGCGGCCAAGAGCATTTTTATCTCGAAGGCCAGATTGCCGCCGCCATCCCGCAAGAAGACGGGATGCACATCATCGCCTCGACCCAGCATCCGACCGAGATTCAGCACAAAGTCGCCCATGCCCTGCATTTGCCCATGTCAGCCGTGCGGGTGGAAATGCGCCGGATGGGCGGCGGTTTTGGCGGCAAGGAAAGCCAAGGCAACGCCTTGGCGGTGGCCTGTGCGGTCGCGGCCCATGCTACGGGGAGGCCCTGCAAGCTGCGCTACGACCGCGATGATGATATGGTGATCACCGGCAAACGCCACGATCTGAAAATCCGCTACAAGGCGGGGGCCGATGCCCAAGGCCGGCTGATCGCTGTCGATTTCACCCATCTTATCCGCTGCGGGTGGAGTCAGGATTTATCCCTCGCCGTCGCCGACCGCGCCATGCTGCATGCCGACAATTGCTATTTCATCCCCAATATCCGCATCGAAAGCCATAGGCTTAAGACAAACACCCAATCTGCCACCGCCTATCGCGGCTTTGGCGGGCCGCAGGGGATTATCGGGATCGAACGGGTGATTGACCATCTGGCGCACCAGTTGGGCCTTGATCCTGTCACAGTCATGCGGCGCAATGTTTATGCGCCGATGGGAAGCCCCGCCCAAACCACGCCCTACGGCATGGCGGTTGAAGATTCGATCACCGACCAAATTCTGGACCGTTTGATCGAAACCTCAGACTACACCGCGCGGCGTCAGGCCGTGGCAGAATTCAACGCCAAAAGCCCGATCCTGAAAAAGGGCATCGCGCTGACGCCCGTGAAATTTGGCATTTCGTTTACCCTGACCTTTCTGAACCAAGCGGGTGCCTTGGTGCATGTCTACCAAGACGGCTCGGTCAGTGTGAACCACGGCGGCACAGAAATGGGCCAAGGGTTGAACCAAAAGGTCGCCCAAGTCACGGCGCAGGTCTTTGGGCTGACCGCAGGGCAGGTGAAGATCACGGCCGCAGATACGGGCAAGGTGCCCAACACCTCGGCCACGGCGGCCTCGTCAGGGTCAGACTTGAACGGCAAAGCGGCAGAGAATGCCGCCCTGACCATCCGCGACAGACTGGCCGCGTTTATCGCCGACAAGCACGGGGTCGCCCCCGACACTGTGCGCTTTACGCAAGGCCAAGTGCGTGTGGGGGCTGAGGTCTACGATTTTGCCCGCGTGGTTGCTTGGGCCTATCAGGCGCGGGTGTCGCTGTCGTCGACTGGGTTTTACGCCACCCCCAAGATCAACTGGGACAGGGTGAAGGGCCAAGGTCGCCCCTTCCTGTACTTCGCCTATGGGGCTTCGGTGACCGAAGTGGTGATTGACACGCTGACCGGCGAAAACCGCATCTTGCGCTGCGATATCTTGCACGACACCGGCACATCCTTGAACCCCGTTTTGGATATCGGGCAGGTGGAAGGGGCCTATGTGCAAGGTGCGGGC
>JBAXLX010000331.1:0-4112 GCA_037134595.1 Pseudomonadota bacterium | reverse complement strand
CATAGCCCTCATCCTTAGTCAGGTTGAAGGTCTCCGGCAAATCCGGGGCGGTTCATGGCGTAATAAGGCGCGACATCGGCTTTCAGCGCGGCCACGCGGGTGAGGGTTTGCGCGAAGCGGTCGCCGCGAAACATTTGGTGCGGTTGTGATGCGTCGGCAAAACTGGCGTAGGTGCCGTCCGTCCAATGTCCAATCAGCGATCCGGAATCGAGTGGCACGCGCGCGATGATGGCGGTGCCCGCCGCCTGAGCCGCCGGAAACAGCGCGTCGCGCGGCGGTTGTTCGAACATATTGAAGATCACCTGCTCAGATGCCACCAGCCCCAACTTGGCCAGCGCCACACCCTCATCGGGCTGATTGTCGCGCAAGGATACGCCGATTTGGTCAATCTTGCCTTCGGCCCGCAGGTCGCTGAGGGTTTCCAGCCAATCCAGTTCACGGTGACCGGTGGGCCCCCATGAATGCAACTGGTAAAGGTCAATCCGTTCCACCCCCAAGCGGCGCAAAGAGGCGTCGACATGGGTGCGCAGGTGCCAGTCGGGGAAGCGCCCGCGCATTGGCGGCGCGGGATCGTCTGGGCTGGGCCAGACGGTGGGTTGGGCTTTGGTTGCGACGTAAATCTTGCCCCCGCGCCATTGCTGCAGCGCCTGACCGATCACCGTTTCTGAATGGCCCGCGCCGTAAAGCTCTGCCGTGTCAACGAAATTGATCCCTACCTCAAAGGCGTGCAGCAGGGTGCGGATAGACGCCGCATCATCAACAGGCCCCCATTGCCCGCCAATCTGCCAGCCACCAAAGCCGATTTCCGACACCTGCCAGCCAGTTCGCCCGAACGCCCGATACCGCATGAAGCCCCCTTGTTTGCGCCAAGGGGTAGGGGTTGGTTTGCCTATCGCAAAGCCCTAGGCTGATTGAAAGCCATCAAACGGGCAGAGTCTCTGGCAGGTTTTGCGGGCCATACAGCACGATGGGCACGGTAGAGGCATAGGGCGGGGCCATATTCGTCACGCCCTCAAAGCCGAAATGGTTCAACAGTACTTCTAGCGCGAACTGGGCCTGCAATTCGGGGCTTTGGTCGATGGTTAAGGTCATCGACCCCTCGCGCAAGCTTGCATGGGTGAAGGGCGTCAGTTCGTGGCCAATAAAGATCGGGCGGCGGGGCAGGATGTTGGCTTTGATCGCCGCGACCACGCCGCGATTGCCCGCACCTACGTTGTAGACGGCAACGGTGTTGGGATTGCGCCGGAACGCCTCTTTCAGGCGCACTTCCGAACGTATCGGATCATCACCGCCTTCAACCACCTCGACCACGCTCAGGTCGGATGCTTCGGCCAATTGGTCCTTTAACCCGTCCAGTCGCGCGGCATGGGATTGAAAGCCCAGATGGTTGCACAGCACGACAACAGGCCCAGAACGCGCCATAAGCCCCATGAAATACCCCGCCGAACGCCCCGCCTTGTAGTGATCGGTTCCGGCATAGGCGAGGCGTTGTGATCCGGGCAGGTCTGAAATCATGGTCACAACTGGCCGCCCTTGTGCTGCCAATTCCGCAATTGCCGCGCGGATCAGCGGATGGTCCTGCGCATAAACAATCACGGCGTCATACGCGCCGCGATGCAGGGCGGCGACGATGGTCGCTGGGTCTTCATCTTCCAGCAGAGTGCGGTGGATCGCCAAAGAATGCTGCATCCTTTGGGCAAGGCGGCGAAACTCAAACCCCATCCGTTGGATCAACGGCAATTCGGGTCGGGCCAAAATCACGTTGAGCCGCACAATACGATGGTGGGCCGAGGGTAGGATCCGCTTCAGCCCCAAGGTCCGCGCCGCGTCCAAAACCCGCTTGCGGATGTCTTCACTGACGTTGCCGCGTTCGTTGATCACGCGGTCTACAGTGGCGCTGCCCACGCCCGCGAGGTTGGCCACATCAAAAAGTGTAGGGCGGCTGGAAGATTTTCGTGTCATTTTTTCAATGCCTTAGGGCCGAAGTGATGGCCATTGATTGAAATCAATCAATGTGGCTTGCGACATTTTGTCAAGCTTAGATATGACTCAGCGCCAGAAAGGCCGCCCCGAACTGGTGTTGGCCCGACCCAAAAGAACCGGCGCATCGCGCGCCTGTCGAAATCGAATGACGTCGCGTGACGCAGCTTTCCCCCGGACTGGATGACAGTCTCGGTTCGGTTGGCTTGTGCCTTGCGGCAGGGACGAAAGAGCAGGGAAGACCGATGGACGACAAAAAGTTTGGCACGCGCAACAAACGGGGCGATTATGCCCCAAGTGCGCGTCTGGAAAGCGCGCCGCTCTTTGTTTGGCCGCCGCGTCCGGCCAAGCTTTTGGCATGGTTGCCGCATTACTTTTTGCCATGGAACGCCCTGTTTTTCGCCTTTGGGGCGCTGATCTGGGTCTATGCCACTCCCGCAAAACAGACTTTGGCAAGCTTTGACTGGCACTGGATTGTTTATCTGTGGCTGCGCAACAGCGCGATTGTCTTTGTGCTGTATGGGTTGATGGAGCTGCGGCTGTATACCCGCCGCGCCCAAGGCAACAGGTTCAAGTTCAACGGGCTTTTTCCGGCGGATAAAAAGTCTGATGTGTTTATGTTCAAAAGCCAGAACATCGACAATTTCCTGCGCAGCTTCGGCACGGGCGTGCCGATCTGGACGGCTTATGAAGTGGTTATGCTGCATTTGTGGGCTATTGGCTGGGGCCCTTGGACCACCTTTGATGCGCATCCTTGGGCCTTGGTGATCTTGGGCCTGCTGATCCCGTTGTTTCACGAAGCGCATTTTTACTGCATCCATTGGCTGATCCACCAAGGGCCGCTTTATAAATACGTCCATTCGGTGCACCACAATTCGGTCAACCCAAGCCCGTGGTCCAGCCTGTCGATGCATCCGGTCGAGCATCTGCTTTACTGGTCAGACATCCTGATCCACTTGGTTATCCCTTCAAACCCCTTGTTGGTTTTGTATCACCTGCAAGTCACGGGAACGGGGGCTGTGGTGGGCCATATCGGTTTTGACAAGATCGAAGTGGGCGAGGGGGCCATCAATACCCATGCCTATTCCCATTACCTGCATCACAAATACTTCGACGTGAACTATTCCGACGGGCTTGTGCCCTTCGACCGCTGGTTTGGCACCTTTCACGATGGGTCCAAAGAGGGCGAGGCGCAGATGGAAGCGCGCTTTGCCGCCAAACGCGCCCGCATGAACAAGTCGGCAAACGACGCATGAGATTGACGCGGGGCGCATGCCCGCGCCGATGGCCCGCAAAGGGCTACGACACCAAAACCAATAACCCCGTCAAAATGACGGTTTCAGGGAGGAAAAGACCGATGAAGATGACCAAAACTCTTGCCCGTTTGGCACTGACGACAGCCGCCGTGGCCTTTGGCGCGACCATGGCTATGGCCGATGGAACCGTGGTGGCTGTGGTCGGCGGAAAAGCCGATGACGCCTTTTTCGCCAAGGTCAAAAAAGGCATTGATGATGCCACCTTAGTCGTGCAAGCGCACGGTGGCACGGTCAACTATCTGATGTTGCAGAATTATGATAACATCGGCGGCGATGCGGCCAACTTGATCCGCACAGCCATCTCGCAAGGCGCTTCGGTCATCGCCGTGCCAAACTGGGTGCCGGATGCGGAAGATGAGGCGATCAAGGCTGCCCAAGCCGCTGGTATTCCGGTGATCTTGTATAACGCCGGTGGGGCCGACAAGGCCAAGGAACTGGGCGCTATCAACTACATCGGCAATGAAGAATACACCGCGGGTCTGGCCGCCGGCGCATATTATGCCACCCACGGCTTTAACAACGTGATCTGCGTGAACACAGTGCCCGGCGCGCAAAACCTCGAAGACCGCTGCAAGGGCGTGGCCGATGGTGCTGCGGCCAATGGCGGCGCATCCAACCAACTGCCGCTGCCCGCATCGGCCTTTGGCGATCCGACAGCCGTGGCCGAGGCGATCAAGGCCAGCTTGCTGAAAGACACCACAATCAACGGCGCGATCACCATTTCCGCCGGTGACGCCAACTCTGCCGCGACGGGGATTGATCAGGCTGGCCTGACCGGCAAAGTGCAACTTGCCTCCTTCGACATGGACGGCACGG
>JBAXLX010000330.1:0-4168 GCA_037134595.1 Pseudomonadota bacterium | reverse complement strand
CGAGCATTGCCGCGATCAGCAGTGCGGCCAAACCGGCGGTTTCATGCACCACGATGCCGCCCGCAAAATCCCGCACCCCGGTTGCGCCGAACATCCCACCATCGGCCAGCATCCCGCCGCCCCAGATCCAATGCGCGACCGGCGCATAGACGACCAGCATCCACAGGGCCGAGAAAAGCAGCACAAAGCCAAAACCCACACGCTCGACATAGGCCCCAACGATCAGCGCCGGGGTGATGATGGCAAAGGTCATCTGAAAGGCGAAGAACAGCACCTCCGGCAGGGTGCCGTTCAGGCTGTCCACGGTGACGCCGCTCAGGAAGGCCTTGCCAAACCCACCCCAAAGCGCCCCCGGCCCGCCAAAGGCGATGGAATAGCCCAAGGCCAGCCACAACACGCTCATCAATGCGGCGATGGCAAAGCAATGCATGAAGACCGACAGCACATTCCGCGCGCGCACAAGGCCGCCGTAGAACAGCGCCAGACCCGGCAAGGTCATGAACAGAACAAGGCCGGTGGCCATAAGTATCCAGGCGGTATCTGCGCCATTCATCTGGTGGTTCCTCCCCTCAGGTATTGGCGAGGGTCAAAGCGTCAAAGCGCCGCCTTGAAAACGGGCAGGGCGTGAAATTTGCGCTGGATTATCGGGCGATTTGCCAGTTGCCTAAATTTTGCGCGAAATTGCCGGGCCTGCGCGCAGATGTGGGGCGGATTGCAAACCTAGCGCAGCGCCGCCGACAGCAGGCGCAGCGCGTGCTCCACCGTCGCTTGCCGCACCGCATCGCGGCCAATCGCGCCGAACTCTACCGTTTCCACCCGCGTTTCCGTCCCGCGTTGGGCAAGGCCAAAGCACACCCGACCTTCGGGCTTGAACTCTGACCCGCCGGGGCCAGCGATGCCGGTGACCGAGACCGCCAGATCGGCGAGGCTGTGGCGCAGCGCGCCTTCGACCATCTCGCGCGCCACGGGTTCAGAGACCGCGCCATATTCAGCCAGTGTTTCCGCCAAGACGCCCAGCATATCTTGCTTGGCGGCGTTGGAATAGGTGACGAACCCCCGGTCAAACACATCCGACGATCCGGGGATTGCGGTCAGCGCGGCAGAGATCATGCCCCCGGTGCAGCTTTCTGCCGTGGCGAGGCGCAGGCCCTTTGCCCGCGCGGCTTGCAGCACATCAGCAGGTGAGGTCATCGGGTCATCCCCAAAGGATCATCGGCAGATGATAGGCCGCAGCGGCAAGGATTGATGCCACCCCGGCAAAGAGACCCGCCCAAAGATCATCCAGCATCACCCCCGCCGCATCGCCACGCCGATCCGCGCGACCGACCAGCCAGGGTTTCCAGATGTCAAACAGGCGAAAGAACAGGAAGGCCGCCACAGGCGCGGGCCAAGGCAGCCAGCCGTCAAACCCGCGTTCGTAAAAGGCCAGCGCCGGGAAGAGCAGGGCGATCCATTGGCCTGCGACCTCGTCGATCACAAATTCCTGCGGGTCCTCACCGGGGCGGTCGCGCAACTCTCGTCCGATGGCCCAAAAGCCAAGGGCGGTGACCAGCGCCGTTGCCAGCACCAGCGTCGGGAACCCGGCATAGCGATAGATCGCCCAGCCGAGCAACACGGCGGCCAGACTGCCCCATGTGCCGGGGGCAGGGCGCAAGAGGCCGATGCCGAAGGCGGTGGCGATCAGGCGGCTCATGCCTTGACCAAAGTGGCGGTGGCGATGGCGGCGATGCCTTCCTCGCGTCCCGTAAAGCCGAGGCGTTCCGAGGTGGTGGCCTTGACGCTGACGCGACCCACCTCAGCCCCCATGATCCGCGCGAGTTCAGCGCGCATGGCATCGGCGTGGGGGCCGATCTTGGGGCGTTCGCAAATCAGCGTCACATCGCAGTTGGTGATGGTGAACCCCTGCGCGCGGGCCAAATCCGCCGCATGGGACAGGAAGATATGGCTTGCCGCGCCCTTCCATTGCGGGTCAGAGGGCGGGAAATGGCGGCCAATGTCCCCGATCGCCAAAGCGCCGTAAATCGCATCGGTCAGGGCGTGCATGCCCACATCGGCATCGGAATGGCCGAGCAGCGCCTTGCCATGCGGCACCTTGACGCCACAAAGCCAGACGTGATCGCCGTCGGTAAAGGCATGCACGTCAAAGCCATTGCCCAGTCGAATATCCATGCGCCTACCTTGCCAGTCTTGCCGCGATGATCCGTTCCGCACGGGCGAAATCGCCGGGGAAGGTCAGTTTGATATTGTCTTCGTCGCCCTCGACGATGGTGACGTCAAGCCCTGCGGCGCGGGCCACCTCGACATCATCCGCCGCATCGCCGGGATGGGCGCGGTGGGCGGCGAGAATGGCGTCAAAGCGAAAGCCCTGTGGCGTCTGCGCCCGCCACAGCGCCGTGCGGTCCTGCGTGCCCACCACCAGACCCGCCGCCCCGCGCCACAGCGCATCGGTGACGGCCAGGGCAGGGGCGGCACCGGGGCCATGATCCAAAGCCGTGGCCATCCGCGTGATCAGATCGGCGGAGACCAAAGGCCGCGCGCCATCGTGGATCAGCACGCGGTCGGGGGGATCACTTGCCAAAGCCTCAAGCGCATTGCGCACCGATTGCGCGCGGGTGGAACCGCCGTTCACCACCAGCGCATCGGCGGCCAAACCTTCGGCGCGGGGGCGGTCATCGGGATGCACCACCACCACCAGACGCGCCACCCGTCCGCGAAAGGCATCCAGCGTTGTGGCCAACACCGGACGCCCCGCCAGCATCTGCCATTGCTTGGGCACATCACCCCCGGCGCGCAGGCCACGGCCTGCGGCGACGATGATGGCGGCAGTCTGCATGCGGGCCTCTCCGTTTTGCGTTCACCAAGCCTTAGGCCAGACTCCCGCCGCTGACAATCATAGGCTATAGAGGCGCATGAGCGAGAGAGGGGCCATGTCTGTCACCCCGGCCCCCATGCGGCCCAGCGGAATCTTTTAACGGCGCAGAATGCAGCATATTCGCCCATAATTTGTGCAACGCACGTTTTTCGGTCACTCTCAGGCGCTGCACCCTTTGCCCTGTCATCGGCGGGGATTACCAAAAACCCACCTGCACAAGGAAAAGGCAGATTGTCCCTTCGCCTCGGCCCCCATCTGATTGATCCCCCTGTCCTGCTGGCCCCGCTGGCCGGGATCACCGATCTGCCGTTCCGGCGGCTGGTGGCGCGCTTTGGTGCGGGTCTGGTGGTGTCTGAGATGGTCGCCAGCCAAGAGGTGGTGCGCGCCCATCCCGAAGCCCGCGCACGGGCAGAGCTTGGCCTTGGTGATCAGGCCACCGCTGTGCAGCTTGCAGGACGGGAGCCCTATTGGATGGCCGAAGCCGCCAAGATGATGGAGGGCAACGGTGCTCGTATCATCGACATCAACATGGGCTGCCCCTCCAAGCGGGTGACGACGGGGTTGTGTGGATCGGCCCTGCTGCGCGATCTCGATCTGGCGTTGGAGTTGATTGCGGCGGTGGTGGGGGCGGTGTTGGTTCCCGTCACGCTGAAAACCCGGCTGGGCTGGGATGATAGCTTGTTGAACGCACCAGAGCTTGCGCGACGTGCCGAACAGGCCGGAGTGCGGATGGTGACGATTCATGGCCGCACGCGCTGTCAGTTCTACAAGGGCCATGCCGATTGGTCCGCCATTCGCCGCGTCAAAGAGGCGGTGACGATTCCGGTGATTGCCAATGGCGATATCGTGGATGCCGCAACCGCCGCGCAGGCACGGGCGCAATCCGGCGCGGATGGCGTGATGGTGGGGCGCGGCGCGCAGGGGCGGCCTTGGAGGCTGGCCGAAATCGCGCATGCGCTGCACGGCACGCCCGCGCCGGTGATCCCGCAAGGGGATGCCTTGGGCGATATGGTGGCCGAACATTATACTGATATGCTGTCCTTTTATGGCCGCGATCTTGGCCTGCGTTGCGCGCGCAAGCATCTGGGCTGGTATCTTGAGGCTGCGGGTCTAAAGCGCAGCGATATCCTCACTGAGACCGACCCCGACCGCGTGCTGCACCATCTGCGCCATGCCTTCAATGAATCGGAGGCTGTGGCCGCATGACCCCCTACCGCTCACCCTATCCGGTGCCGGGGGTCGTCTGGGCCTCTCTGCCCTTACCGGCGCTCTTGATCGGCCCTGATGGCCGCATCG
>JBAXLX010000329.1:0-4174 GCA_037134595.1 Pseudomonadota bacterium | reverse complement strand
CTGAGCAGTGCAGCGTTCTGGTCAGGTGCTGGCGTAACAACCAGCCATGATGCGGATGATCGCGTAATATACAACTCCACCACTGGCGCTTTGTATTATGATGCAGATGGAAACCAGTCTACCGCCGCCGTGCAAATTGCACAGCTGACGGCAAACACGGTGCTCACCTACCAAGACTTTTTCATCATCTAAAGCGGGACGAAACCGGACAAAGTGATGCACTGGTATGGTGCATCACCCACCGTCAAAGTTGCACACGATCTGGGTGACGCCAGCAAGTATATCGTGGGAGGTTATGTCTGACGAACGCTCGATATAGGCGTTCTGCGGCGGTTGGCCGGGTTGGATAGGCTGGATTGTGATGCCTGGGCGACGGCCAGCTCGCCGATCTTGGCATGCAAATCGTGAATGGTTTCCTCGGCAATGTCAGCGGCCCCCTCAAGCAGCGCCTTCTTCCCCTGATGGATCATCGTCGGATGGACCTCATAAGCATCCGCCAGTTCCAACACCGTGCGCTCTCCCTTTAGCGGCTCTAGAGCAACACGGGCCTTGAACGCCGCGTCATGGTTCGTGCGTTTCGACATGGTCTGATCTGCTAATAATTGGGGTTCAGCAAAGCGCAGATCATAGCTTGCGTCACTGTCCGATGTTCTGGAGGTAGCGCAACCGTTGATAACTGTTAGGCAGCCAGATGACGCAGACTATAAATCAAACGTCGCAAAAACCGGCACGTGGTCGCTGCCCTTTTCCCAGCCACGCACGGGGCGCAGGATGCGGTTGGAGTGGGCAGAGGCGGCGATGTCTTTGGTGGCCCAGATATGATCCAGCCTGCGGCCCTTGTCGCCTGCATCCCAGTCAGGCGAGCGGTAAGACCACCAACTGTACAAATTGCCCTGCGGGATGTCTTGGCGGGTGATATCGACCCAAGCGCCTGCGTCCATCACGGACTGGAGATGCTCTACCTCAATGGGCGTGTGCGAGACGATCTTCAGCAGGCCCTTGTGGTTCCAAACATCATCTTCGCGCGGGGCGATGTTCAGATCGCCGACCAGAATGGCGCGGTCGGGGCTTTGCCAGCGGAAATGGTCGCGCATTTCGGTTAAAAAATCCAACTTCTGTCCGAACTTTTCGTTTTCAGCGCGGTCGGGAATATCACCGCCGGCGGGGACGTAGCAGTTGTGGATCGTCAGGCCATTTTCCAAGCGCGCCGCGACATGGCGGGCGTGGCCGAGGCTGGCGAAATCCTTATCGCCCGCATCGACGATGGGCAGTTTCGACAGGATCGCCACGCCGTTATAGCCCTTTTGACCCCGGGCCACCATGTAGCGATAGCCCAAGGCGCGGAACTGGTCCTGCGGAATCAACTCGACGGGGCTTTTGCATTCCTGCAGGCATAAGATGTCCGGCTGCTCTTCGGTCAAAAGGCGCACAACCAAGTGTTCTCTCAGCCGGATTGAATTGATGTTCCAAGTGGCGATTTTCATTGCGCAAACCTTTGAGCCAATGTCTAGCGGGGGTGCGCCGCGACGCTATGCTGAGCCCGCGCGATGTGCAACCCGATCCGGCCCCCTGCGCATTTGGGTGGGTCGAACCTTCGAACCCTTGGCAAGCGGCTTGGCCTTTGATGCAGGTTTCAGATCGCGCAGAATCGCGTGTTAATAACAATCAAATCCCCGTCCAAACCGGCTGGACGGGCCCATAAGGTGGTCACAAGTTCAGCCGTGAATTGAGCAGCCCAAGCTTAAACCTCAAAGTGTTTTTGCACCGGGACTGACCGTCAGGTTTTTCAACAGCTCCCGCTTGCTGACCTTTGCCACAACCGCACCGTAGTGTTGCGCCTGAACTGTGTCAGTTTCGCGGGCAAAGCCGCGCTCGATCCTTTCGACAAAACCAGGGGCCGCCTGTGTTGGCAGCCCCCTCGCATTTTCAACGCCGATCAGAAAGAGAAGCGGACTTCGCCAGAGATTTTTCCGCCGGACATGTCGCTGGATCCCAGCATCGTCTCGACACCCAAGTTGAACTGACCGGATGGCGAGAAGCTGGACGAATAACCAAGGCTGAGTTTAGAGGCCGTGGAGGATCCGATCTTGGCATTCACCGCATTGGTTTCGCCAATCATGGTCACCTGAACGTTCTCGTCCCCCGTCAGGTTGCGCGTCATCACGCTGAAGTTGCCGCTCAAGACCCCGTTGGCGATCGTCTTTTCGACAGCAATTCCCATTTCCCCCTCGAAGGCCCCAAAGGTCTGCGCGTCAACGACCGCTGCCGCTGACGAGCCGGACTCCGCATAGCCGTCCACAGTATGGCGCGCATAACTCAGGGTCACGTTCGGAACCACGGCCATCCCATTGCCCGCATCCACGCGATGCGACAGCGCGACTTCGGCCGCAACAAACGTGCTGTCGAAAGATGCGTCTTCGGTCACAATGCCGTCAAAGACCGTGTTGTCATTAACATAGCGGGTGGTGTCAAACGACATCCGGCCAGCGCTGATCGCACCGACGAAGTCTAGGTTGGCAGAGTTGGCGCTGATCGCCACACCAACGAATGCACCGTGCTGGTCAGCTTCCGAGGACGGGCCGTCAATATAATCGACCTTAGCCGATCCCGACAGTTTACCGCCGCCAAGGCCCAAGAACATCCCGTTTGCCATCGCCATCGTATTGCCGAAGCTGACAGAGGAGGTGCTGACATCTTGGTCCAAGCTGCCATCGACGATGTAGGTGCGCGATTGCGAGGCGGCGGTGATGAAGGGCATCAGGTGCGTGCCGCCCGTCCCGTCAGCCGCTTTAACGGGATTGGCCGCCGCAGAGGTCTTTGCCACCAAAGCGTCCAGCCCGATAAAGCCCGCATCCGCGCTGGCCTGCCGCATCGCGATGGGCCCACTGCTGTCAAGGGTGGCGAATTCATACATGCCACCATCGGTCTGGCGTTTGAACACCGCTGTCCCGCGATATCCCTCGTCGTTGACGTTGAAATCACCACTCGCTTTGCCGGATCCGTCCACCGTCCAATGCACTGACCGTCCCATGTCGCCTTGAACGTTCAGGTTGATGTCGCCCCTCAGATAAATGTCACCGATGATGAAGCCCTTGGTGTTCAGCGTCACAAGACCGCCGTCGCCGCCGACAAAGAGTGCGGTTCCAACGTCGTTCGCCCGGGTGGCGACAATGGATCCGGTGTTGGTGAAATGACCGGCCATCCCATTCCCATAAGCTATCGAAACGCCGGCTGCGTAGCTGGAGTCGCCGACGTGCACATCAATGTAACCGGAGTTCGTCACAGTTCCGTTCACGCCAACGCTGCCAATGTTGATACCGTAGGCGGATGCGGAATAGTTCACTGGCCCTGCTTCCACCTGGATCCTACCGGCGTTTAAGATGCTGCCATCGAGATGGTACATATCTATGCCGTAAGCATAAGCGTAATCTGCGCCATCAGCCTCTGCCGAAATCAGGCCGTTGTTTTCAATCGCGCCGGTGAAATATGTGCCCGCATAGATGCCAGTCGCGGTGGCGTAGCGAGAATTATTCTCGCCACGTGCCTGAACAACACCCGTTTTGGCAATGGTGATCGTCCCGCTATTTTCGGTCTCGTCGTTCCAACGCAGGTAAATTCCGGCGGCGTAGGCATTGGAGTAACTGTCATGACTCACAGCCTGCGCGTCGATTGTGCCGGACACAAAGATGTCACCGGCCATATCGGCCCCATTATTGCCAACATAGATTGCATAGGCATTCGCCTCGCTGAAATCTGTCGACGCCTTCGCCTCGATTAGGCCTGACACATTGATCTGACCCTCAGCACCAAGGGTCCCGACTTGAATGCCATAGGCAGAAGCATAATAGTAAGTCGCTTCCGCCATCGCCGAAATTGTGCCGGCGTTTGAGATGCTGCCATTTAGATGGTCCGTATCTATGCCGTAAGCATAGGCGGAATATACGCCATCAGCCTCTGCAGAAATCAGGCCGTTGTTTTCAATCGCACCAGTGAAGGTTGTACCCGCAAAGATACCATCCGCGGTGGCATAGCCATCATTCTGCGCGCGGGCCTGAACCACGCCCGTTTTGGCAATGGTGATCGTCCCGCTATTTTCGCTTTGGATGCTCCGTCGCAGGTAAATCCCGGCGGCGTAGGCGTAGGGACTGGAGTACGTGTCATGGCTCACAGCCTG
>JBAXLX010000328.1:0-4175 GCA_037134595.1 Pseudomonadota bacterium | reverse complement strand
GCGGACATGGGCGGCGTTCTTTCCGGCGGTGACCGGACGAGGCGGGTTGCCAGTCTGCTCGACCTGCAGCACGCCTGTGGGGTGTCAAAGCAAGCGATTATCACCCGCGGGGTCAAGAACCCCGACGAGCAGCATGTGACGGGCGAGACTGCCTTTCAGCCCGCCCTGCCCATCGAACCTTGCTCGCTGAAACGCTCGCGCAAGCGGATCGGGGGTTTAAGAGCTGCCCGCCGGTGACCCCAAGCCCAAGGCTTGCGTCCGCGTTGCCGACCAGCGGGGCACCAAATGGTCAACCATGAGCCCCATGAAAGCCACGGCCAGCCCTAAGACCAGCCCCTTGCCAACATCGGGTGTCGACAAGGCGCGCTGCATTTCTTGGCCTAAATCCTGCGTGCCGATAAAAGCTGCGATAATCACCATGAACAGCGAGAACATGACAGATTGGTTCACGCCGACCAAAATCGTCGGCAGCGCCATGGGCAGTTGCACCTTCCACAGCAATTGACTGCGATCCGCACCCGCCATCGAGGCCGCCTCGACCAATTCGGGGGCCACAGCGCGCAGCCCCTCGATCGTGTAGCGCACCAGCGGGACGGCCGCGAACAAGATGACAGCCCCCACAACCGCCACATCGTTCACGCCAAACAACATGATGACCGGAATGAGATAGATAAAACTGGGAAAGGTTTGCAGCGTGTCGCAGACCAGCAGCACCCGTGTGGCGCGGCGCTCGCCTCTGGCGCCCCAGATGCCCAAGGGAAAGCCCATCATCGCCGCCAGCGCGACTGAGACGATGACGGTGTAAACCGTGATCATCGCCCTGTCCCACCAGCCCGTCATGGCGATCAGCCCAAAAAACCCAAGACAAACAAAGGCCGACCGCACCCCACCTGCCGCATAGCCCAAGGCCATTACCAGCGCCAAAACCGTTGTGAAGGGCAGCCACAACAGCCCATCTCGGAAGGGAATCAACACCCAAGTGATCAAGAACCACCGCAGCGCTTGCGAGACCGGGTCGATCAGGCGGATCAAAACATCCACCGCCGCATCGATCGGCTTGGCGACCGAAAAGGCTTGTGACCTGTCGATCTGGCTGAACCATGGGTTCAGGTGCGCCAAGGCAAAGGCCGCACCCAAGAGGACGGCCCAAATCACCATCAAGCGGTGGCGTTGATGCCATGGGGTGCCACGGGGGAAGTGTTTCGGTGTCATCTCGGCCCATCCGCGCGAGATCCGGTCCAACGTCACCGCGACAAGCACAATCGTGACGCCGATTTCGAACGACAGCCCAATTTTCAACGACTGCATCAGTTGCAGCAGCTTTTGGCCCAAGCCCGGCATGCCGATAAAACTGGTCAGCACCACCATGGCCAAGCACTGCATGATCACTTGGTTCACCCCCACCAACACATCATTGCGCGCCGTGGGCAGGCGCACACGGGTGAGCATTTGCCAGCGGTTGGCCCCTGACATCAGCCCGCTTTCCACCACGTTTTCCGGAACCTTCTTCAAGCCAAGCACGGTCATGCGGATCATAGGCGGTAGGGCAAAGACGATCGTCGTAATCGCCCCGGCCTTGGGGCCCACGCCCACAAAAACCACAACCGGAATCATATAGGCAAATTGCGGCAGGGATTGAGCGATGTTTAAAAAGGGATTCAGTATCTTTTCAAACAGCGCAAAGCGCCATGCCAAAATGCCAAGGCCAAGGCCGACCAAAAAGGTCACGGGGGCCGCGATCAAGATCACCGACAGGGTTTGCATCGCCCATTCCCACTGGCCCATCAAGGCGATCCAGATGAACGTGCCCGCCGCAAACAGCGCCAACCGCCACCCCGCCACGCGGTAGGCCATGGCCCCCGCCGTGATGGCAAAGGTGGTCCAAGGCAGCGGCCCAAGGTTCGGCCAGCGTTCCTTACCGTAAAATAGGTTGCCCGTCACATCCAACAGAGCAGCGATCCCCGAGGCTGCAAAGCGCGTGACAGCCATCAGCCCAAGGTCATTTTGGCAAAAGGCAAAGGCCGCATTCAGCCAATCGGCAAAGGGCCAGACCAGCCATTCCGGTGGGCGCATCAGACCTGCGGGCAGGGCGTTCCGTGTGACGGCCAAAAGCACGGCCAAGGCCAAAAGGGCCAAAGCCCCCCTGCGGTGCGGCGTCATAGGACCGCTCCGAAAAGAATGTCCAAAGCTGCGGCGCGGTTCAAAGTGCCGATCACGCGACCATCGGCCCCCGACACCGGAATAAGCACGCGGTCGTCTTGGGCGATCTGTCGGGCCAGACTGTGCAGCGTGGCGGTGGATGGCAGGGCCTGCCCCTCGGCCGTGCCGGGTTTTGCCAGCGTACCGGCACGGATCACGCGCGATTTTTCAATCTCTTCGGTGAACTTCGCGACATAGGGCGTTGCGGGGTGCAGCACGATTTGATCGGGCGTGTCACATTGCTCAATCGCGCCGTCTTTCATAATCGCGATGCGATCGGCCAGACGCAAAGCCTCGTCAAAGTCATGCGTGATGAAGACCGAGGTTTTGCCCAACATCTGCTTCAAGCGCAGGAATTCATCCTGCATCTCGCGCCGGATCAAAGGATCAAGGGCTGAGAAGGGTTCGTCCAGAAACCAAATATCCGGCTCAATCGCCAGACTGCGGGCGATGCCTACGCGCTGTTGCTGGCCGCCGGATAATTCGCGCGGAAAATAGGCCTCGCGGCCCTTTAACCCCACCAGTTCGATCACCTCAAGCGCACGAGCGCGGCGGTCGTGACGATCTTGACCGCGCATTTCCAGCGGAAAAGCGACGTTGTCCAAAACAGAGCGGTGGGGCAGCAGGCCGAAGCTTTGAAATACCATGCCCATTTTGCGCCGCCGCAGGTCAATCAGCGCGCTTGCGTCCATTTTGGCGATATCCTCGCCGTCGATCAGGATCGTGCCCGCCGTGCTGTCGATCAACCGCGACAGGCAGCGCACCAGCGTAGATTTGCCCGAGCCCGACAGGCCCATGACCACCAGCATCTCGCCCTTGGCAATATCCAGCGACACATCGCGCACGGCGGAAATATAGCCTTGGCCGCGCATCTGTTCGAAGCTCGTCGTCGGTTTTAGCGTGGCGAAATAGGCCTGCGGCTTGGGGCCATAGAGTTTCCAGACATTGCGGCAAGAAATCACGGGTTGGGCGTTAGGCACAGGGGGGCTCCGGTATGAGGGATCTCGCCCGAGAGGCTCGGGCGAGATCAAGGTCGTTAAGACAGGATTATTCTGTCCAAGGCTTCCAGACGGCTTCGTTGTCAGCCAGCCACTTTTTGGCGGCATCTTCCGGCTCCATCCCGTCAACGTCGACCATCTTCGCCATGTCAGCCAGTTGGGCATTGGTGAAGTTCACCTTTTGCAGAACAGCGTAGGCTTTGGGCCATTTCTTTTCCATCCCATCCCACGCAGCTTTCTTCAGATAGCCGTTGCCGGGGAAGCCACAGTCAAAGGCGGCTTTGGGATTCACACCCAGTTCGGGCTTGTCTTCGCAACCGTCAAAGTGGGCGGGGAATTCAATGAAAGCGCCCGGATAGACGGCGTCGATGAAGTTAGGGGTCCAGTTGAACACCACGATCGGGCGCTTGTCCTTCGACGCGGCTGCAATCTCGGCCCACAGGGCAGAGGCAGAGCCGGCGTTGACCAACGTAAAGTTCATATCCAAAGCCGCGATCCGGTCACCGTCGTGCATTTGCCAATCTACCGGCCCGCCCAGATAACGGCCTTTTTCGCCCGTTTCCGGCGTGGCAAACAGCTTGGCGCAATCGTTCAAGGCTTTCCAATCGGGCAGGCCCGGGCAAACTTCCTTGTCCCACTCGGGGAACCACCATTCTTCGCGGGTGACGGCATCCATCGTGCCCACATCCACAATGCCGCCCTTGGCCACGGCCGCGGTGAAAGCGGCGCCGAAAGTGGCTTCCCAAACTTCCGTTTCCAAGGTCACATCGCCAAGACGGATCGATTCATAGACGGCTTGGCTGTCGGTCGTGACATATTCGACTTTGTCGCTGATCGATTCCAAAATATCGCCAACCACGCGGCTGTCGACGATCTGGCTTGACCAGTCATGCAGGCCGATGGTCATCGGATCGGTCGCATCTTGGGCAAATGCGGCCGAGGCAAGCCCCAGCAGCGTCGCACCTGACAAAAGGAGAC
>JBAXLX010000327.1:0-4213 GCA_037134595.1 Pseudomonadota bacterium | reverse complement strand
GGCGGGGCCGCAATGGTTTGGCCCCTGTTGCTTTGGGGGCGGGCGTTGCAGCCTCCGGGGGGGATATTTTTGCAAGTATGAAAGGGGGGTGCGGGGGGTTAGCTGTCTTGGCGCAGGCGCCAGATGGCGTGGGTGATGAGGGCTGACAGGATCACGCCACCGCCGATCAGGGTAAGGGGGCCGGGGGATTCGCCCAGCACGGCCCAGACGAGCAGCGGTGAGGCGACGATTTCCAGCATGGTGATCATCGAGACTTCGGCGGCGGGCAGGTGGCGGGGCCCGATCATTTGCAGCGCGCAGCCGAGAGCAAGGCCGATCGCGCCGTTGATGGTGACAAGGCCGATTTGGGTGGCATCAAAGCTGTGATGCGGGGCGAAGGGATAGGCCAGCAGGGCTGTGGCGAAAAAGCCAAGCGCGGCCGAGATGATCAGGCTTTGCGCGCCGGTTTTGCGCAGGATGACATAATAGGCGGCGGCTGAAGCGGCGTTTAGAAAGGCGATCAGATCGCCCCACAGGTGCCCGCCGCCAAGCGATCCGCTGGCGATGATGACCACGCCGGCAAAGACCGCGGCCATGCAGAGCAGCGTCATGCGCGCGATGCGCTCTTGGAGCACCGCAAAGGCGAGAAGGGCCGACAGGAAGGGGGAAGAGGCATACAGCAGCATGGTATTGGCCACGCTGGTTTGACCCAAAGCCATCAGATACAAAAATGACCCAAGCCCCTGCGCCAAGATCAGCAGCAGCGACGGCCAAGACAGCAAGGCGCGCCATGACGGGATAGATTGGCGCGCAAACAGCGCCGTGCCCGCCAATGTCGCCACCCCGCCGATCATGCCGCGCCAGACGGCCACATCCATCACATCGCCGCCAATCATCCGCACCAGCAGCGCATCGGGCACAAACAGGGCAGCGCCTGCCAAGGTATAGGCCAGACCAAGACGGGGATTGGGGACGAAGGTTTTGCTCATGCCGCCAGAAATCAGGTCTGGCGGCGAAAGGGAAGTGTTGACGCAGCAGCGCGAATGAACAAGGTTTGCCCAAAGCGGAGGGTCTGATGGATTTCGTGCATTTTCTATCCAGCCACATGCTGGACCCCGCCTTGGGCGGCAAGGCGCTGTACCGCAACATGGTGGCGCAGGCCGTCCATGCCGAGGCTGTGGGCTATGACGGGGTGGGTCTGCCCGAACACCATCTGGTCAATATCCTGCTCATCCCCTCGCCCTTGCAAATGGCGGTCAAGATTGCAGCGCATACCAAACGGCTGCGGCTTGTCACCTCGGTTTGCCAATTGCCTTTGCGCGATATGCGGGTTTTTGCGGGCGAGGTGGTGCAGGCCCAAGCCTTGTGCGACGGGCGTTTGATGCTGGGGGTGGGCAAGGGGGCCTTTGGCTTTGAAACCGACCTGATGGGCGTACCTTTTAGCCAGACCAAGCCGCGCTTTGAAGAGGCGCTCGCCGTGCTGGAAGCGCTGTTGACCCGCGCCGATGTGACGTGGGACGGGGCGCAGTACAAGTTTGACGCGCTGACCATCATGCCGCGCCCCGAAGACCCGATTCCCCTGATGCTGGGTGTTATGCTGCCCGCGGGGATCGAGGCGGCGGCGGCCAAGGGTTATCATGTGCAAACCACGCCGCTGGGCGCGGCGCATGGCCAGCTAGAGGCGCAGGTTTCAGCCTTTCATCGCGGTAAGGCGGCGGGGGGCCATGCCAACCGCCTGTCGCTGCAACGCGGGGTGTATCTGGTGAATTCCGAAGCCGAACGCCGCCGCATGGTGGCCTTTGCGCATCGCTATTACAGCAGCTTTGACAATGTGTTCGGCGGGCCGGGCCTTGTCGATCAGGGCATCATCCGCCCGCTGCCGCGTGCCCAAACAGCGGAAGAGCTGGGCCAGAACATTCTGATTTGCCAAAAGGATGAGATGATTGACCGTCTGGCCGACTACGCCGCCCTTGGGATTGACGAGATCATCGTCACCTCGAACTTCGGCCAGCCGCAGGACGAGACGCTGTCGATGATGACCCAATTCGCGGCCGAGATCATGCCGCAATTTCACCCCCACCCCATCGCCGCTTAAGGAGCCGCTATGCCCGTGATCCGTATTGAAATGTTTGAAGGCCGCAGCGTTGACCAAAAGCGCGCCTGTGCCGAGGCTGTGACCAAGGCTTGGGTCGATACCTGCGGTGGCACTCCCGCTTCGGTCACGATCATCTTTGACGATGTGGCCAAAAGCGATTGGGCAACGGCGGGGCGCTTGGCCTCTGACCCCAAGGAATAAGCCATGCGCAGCGCCTATTCGGTGGCGGGGGAAGGGCCGGCCTTGTTCTTGATCCACGGCATCGGGGCAAGGCGGGCCACGTTTGATCGGCTGGTGGAAGGTTTGCGCGACCGGTTCACCTGCATTTCTTATGACCTGCGCGGGCATGGGCTGTCGCCTTTGCCTGATGCGCGGTTTGGCTTGGATGATCTGGTCGATGACCTAGAGGAACTGCGCGCCCGTCTTGGGATCGAACAGGCACATTTTGCGGGCCATTCCTTGGGCGGGATGATCGGGCCGCGCTATGCGCTGCGCTATCCTGACAGGGTTCTGTCCTTGGGCCTGTGGTCCACAGCGGCCTTTCGCACCGAAGACGACAGCGCCAAGGTGATGGGCGTGGTGAAATTGATGCGCGAAAAGGGCATCGGGCCGGTGCTGGATACCTTGACCGCCCGCTGGTTCACCGATGACTTTTGCGCCGCCCGTCCCGATGTGATCGACTGGCGCAAGGCGCAGGTGATGAGCACGGACGCCGATGTTTTCTTGAATGTCTTTGACATCTACGCCGAAACCGAAATGGCCCCGTGGCTGTCGCAGGTCAAAGCGCCGTGCCAGATCATCACCGCAGAGTTGGACGGCGGTTGCAACCCGCGCCTGAACCGGCTGATCCATCAGGCGCTGACAGGGTCAGAGCTTGTCATCCTCGACAAGCTTAAACACGCGATTTTCATCGAAGCAACCGAGGTGGTTTTGCCCCATGTGCGCCGCTACTTGCTGGCGCAGGGTGGGTAAGGATTGCCCAGTGCCCTTGGCTTTCCCGTCTGTCTGACGCAGAAGGGCAGCCAAAAAGGGGCCTCCCATGACCGAACGGTTTGCTTTTGACATTCACGCCACAGACGGAAAAGCCCGCACGGGTGTGATCTCGACCCCACGGGGCGAGATTCGCACGCCGGCCTTTATGCCTGTGGGTACGGCTGCCACCGTCAAGGCCATGCTGCCCGAATCCGTCCGCGCCACGGGGGCGGATATCTTGCTGGGCAACACCTACCACTTGATGCTGCGCCCCACGGCCGAACGCATTGCGGCCTTGGGCGGGTTGCACAAGTTTATGAACTGGACCCGCCCGATCCT
This sequence comes from Pseudomonadota bacterium, assembly GCA_037134595.1. GTDB lineage: Bacteria > Pseudomonadota > Alphaproteobacteria > Rhodobacterales > Rhodobacteraceae > Stagnihabitans. The sequence continues at coordinate 828 of JBAXLX010000327.1, read as the reverse complement.
GACCGATTCCGGCGGGTTTCAGGTGATGAGCCTATCTGCCTTGCGCAAACTGACCGAAGAGGGGGTGCGCTTTTCTTCCCATATCGACGGGTCAAAACACATGCTCACCCCCGAACGCAGCATGGAGATTCAGCGCCTGCTTGGCTCTGATATCGTGATGTGTTTTGACGAATGCCCCGCTTTGCCCGCCACCGATGCGGCGGTGGCGCAATCTATGCGCATGTCGATGCGCTGGGCCGACCGCTCGCGCCACGCCTTTGGCGACAGGCCGGGGCATGCGCTGTTTGGCATCCAGCAAGGCGGGGTGAACCGCGACCTGCGCGGCGAAAGTGCCGATGCGTTGCGCGCCATTGGCTTTGATGGCTATGCCGTGGGCGGTTTGGCGGTGGGTGAAGGGCAAGAAGCGATGTTTGGCGTGCTGGATTATGCCCCCGATATGCTGCCCCAAGATAAGCCGCGCTATCTGATGGGGGTGGGCAAGCCCGATGACATCGTGGGGGCTGTGGAACGCGGCATTGATATGATGGATTGTGTTCTGCCCTCGCGCTCTGGCCGCACGGGGCAGGTTTGGACCCGCCGTGGCCCTGTGGCGATCAAAAACGCCCGCCACCAAAACGACCCGCGCCCGATTGACGAGGCCTGCACTTGCCCGTGCTGCCAAGGCTACAGCCGCGCCTATTTGCACCATGTGTTCAAGGCCGAGGAAATCATCGCCAGCATGCTGCTGACATGGCACAATCTGCACTACTTCCAAGAGCTGATGCAGGGCCTGCGCGGGGCGATTGCGGCGGGCAACCCTGTGATTGCCAAGGGGCATCCGTGCCATCC
>JBAXLX010000326.1:0-4220 GCA_037134595.1 Pseudomonadota bacterium | reverse complement strand
GATCAAGATCGAAAGCCCAGCGATAGATGTGGGTGTGGACGTCAAAGACGGTGTCGGGGACGAAGTCGGAAAGCTCCTCGGCCCAGATCGCTTGGTCAAGGTCGGTTGGCTGAATGTCGGCGCGGTCAATGGCATTTGTCATGTTTGCGGTTCCTAATGGCGGCGGCGCGCCGCATGACGCTGCGGCACGGGAGAGGCGAGATAGGCCTTTGTCTCGGCGGTGGCGAATCGATCGGGCGAGAAGGCGCTAAGGTCGATGGAGGTTTTGCCCTTTGCCACGAACTCGGCCAAATAGAAGCCAGAGGCCGGGTTGTAGCTGAACCCGCCAGAATGAAAGCACACGCCAACAAACAGGCCTTCCACCGCGCCGAAGGGCCCCAAGATCGGCTCGCCGTCCATCGAAAAGGACAGCAGCCCCACCTTGCGCGTTTCCCATCGCGCATCCCTGAGCGCCGGCACAAAGTCACCAAAGCGCTGCAGCACGGCGGGTAGGACTGCGGGGTCATCCTGAATCTGCTCAAGCCGAAAGGCGAAATCGCTGACCGTCATGTCGTCACGATCGGCTGTCTCTGCGCCTATCAGGATGCGATTGCCCGCAGCAGGGCGGACATAGCCAAGGAAGGGGTCAGCATTCACCGGCGGTGCCACGAAGGGCGTGGCAAAGGGTGCCGTCACATAACGCTGATGGACGAAGGTCTTGGCTGGAATCGTGAGACCGGCGGTTGCCAGCAGCGGCATCACCCAAGCGTAATTGGCCACCACCACCGCATCGCCGCGGATCACGCCGTGATCGGTGCGCACGCCGGTGGCGCGACCACCCTCGACCACAATCTCGCGCACGGTCGTCTTTTGAACAATTGTGACGCCGAGTTTGCGCAGCTTGGCCGTCAGCGCCGCCAGATAATCCGTGGGCTCGCTGTAACCACCCAGCGGGTCAAGAAGGCCAATGTGATCCTCTTGAGGATTAAGCTGCGGCCAGCGGCGGCGGATTTCGGCGGCCGTTAGGATTTGGTATGGCACATCAAGGTCATCATAAAGCGGCAACAGCGCCTCGCGGGCGGGCCACTGTTCGGGACTGAACAGGCCAAGGCAGCCATGTTCGTTGTGGAATACATAATCCTCAAGCTCGCGCCCCATCTCGCGAAACCGGCGCAGCGCTGTCTTGCGGGCAAGCACGCCGGTCCTGGACCATAAAAGGCCCGTCGAAATCCCTGCCGCGCGGCTGCTAGAGCCGTCGCCGATGCTGTCTTTTTCAAGGATCGTCACCTCGCCATAGCCAAGGCGCTTAAGGTGATAAGCGGTTGACAAGCCGGTCACCCCACCCCCGACGATGATCGCATGTTTGTCGGCCATGGCCTGCCCCCCACCTGCTTGACACATTATTCACGTTATACTATTAAAATAATAATATATTCAATGGGTGAGGCGCATCCGTGAGCAGGTATGTTGAAGAGTTTGACGACGGTCCCGGTGGATGGATGCGGGTTGCCAACAATTTCGATCCGCCGCAGCCCTTGCCCATTCGCGACGGCGTTGTTCGCTGTCAGGGGCCATGGTGGGTCGATTACAACCATGCGCCACCCGGCGGCGGCTACTTGCAGCTTTTGATGTGCCTTGTAACGCGGGGACCATCGGGCGAGTCCGTGCGCGAAGTTTCGGGCCGCAACCGCTTTACAACCGCAGGGTTTCCAACGGACTTCACCGATGCAAAAATCACTTTGCGCACGCGCGGCGAACTTGAGGCGGCGGGGACAAGGCTGTCTCTGCTGATCCAAGGCTCGATCGACGGCTTGATCTCGGGCTGGGTGCTGACCGGGCAAAGCTTTCCTGTCGGCCCGAACTGGGCCGAGACCACCATCACGGCCCGCGCCGATCCGGAACAGTGGACCAGCATCGGCGCGCGTCACGACCGCAAAGATACCTATGGCGAACGGCCGCTGGCGGATATTTTGGCCAATGTGAACGTCAACATCCACCTTATCATGTTTCCCGTGACACCCAAGCCTATGGGCGATATTGCGGGCGACCGGCATCTGCTGCGCGCTGGCCGCGACTATCCTATCTGGCCATCCAGCATCGCCCAAGGTTATGTCGAGATCGACCGCGTCGCCATCGCGTTTGCGTCATGACGCGCTATCCCCATACTGTGCTTGGCACGGTCTGCCTGCCTTGGCGCAGCGACGGCGACCTTGACGAGGCGCTGTTCCGGCGCACCATCCGCAATCTGGTCGCAGCGGGCCTTCCCGATCTTTACGTGTTCGGCACGGCTGGTGAAGGCTACGCCGTCAGCGACGCGATGTTCCGGCGCGTTGCGACGATCTTCACCGAAGCGATGCACGAGGCGGGCGGCGCGCCGCCGATGATCGGCATCGTCAGCCTGTCGCTTGCCACGATGATCGAGCGTATCCAATTCTGCCGCACGCTTGGTGTCGACACATTCCAGTTTGCGCTGCCCAACTGGGCGCCCACCTCGGATACTGAGATGCGGCGCGTCTTCGCAGAAATCTGCGACCGTTTCGGCGATTGCCGGTTTTTGCACTACAACCTGATGCGCGCGGGCCGCTTGGTACGCCCGCGCGATTATGCCGAATTGGCCGAGCGTCACCCCAACCTCGTTGCCACCAAATATGGCGGCGGTGATCCGTTCATGATTTCCGGCCTAATGACCCACGCACCGCACCTTCGGCATTTTCTGACCGAGCAGGGCTATTATCTGGGCGCGCCCCTTGGCGAATGTGGACTTCTTACCTCGATTTCCTCCAGCAATCCGCGAAGGGCGCGGGAATATCTCGACGCGGGACGCAACGGCGAGGCGGCGCGGTTCAGCGCGCTTTACCGTGAACTTTGCGGCGTGCTTCACGCCCTGCTTGATACCGCTGGCACAAGCTTCATCGACGGCGCTTATGACAAGGTGATCCACAAGCTGAGCGAACCGGATTTCCCCCTCGCCCTGTTGCAGCCCTACGAGACTGCAAGCGAAGAGGTCTACCGCCAGTACCGCGACATCCTCGCCACGCACTTTCCGGCTTGGTTGCCGGCTAGTCGCTGATCGCACTTGCAATGCGCCAAGTGCCAAGCGCGTCGCAAGCGGCGTAGTACATGCGCCAGCGACCGTCACGCAGGGCAATGAGTGACATGTCTTCGGCATGAACAGCATCGATATCGCTGCTGCCATAGCCATCGCCCGCGATGACAACACCGTCGCGGATCCAGTCAAGGCCATTGTCGGAATGCGCAGCCAGAATGCGGGACCGATAGCCTGACATATCTGCCGCAATCGACGCAGCTGCGAAGTCGGCACTGGTGCCGGCTGCAACGGCATCGCGATCAAGGCTTGGGTGAAGCGGTGGTGGCACCCCTTTGGGCAGATCCTGCCAAGCCGAAAAATACATGGTCAAGGGAGTGCCTGGCAGCACCTCGGCCGCAGTGATGCCAGCGCTGTCGATGTCACCCTGCCGGTCGGCCATACGCAGGCCTGGATCAAGGGTAAAGTCCAACCCGTTTCGCGTGGTCGCGCTGACCACGGGCGTCCCAACCCGAAGCCCACCGGCCAGACCCGCAGGGCCGTAGTCAGAGCGGAAGCAATAAAGCCGTCCTTCGCCATCGCTGCCCGATAAGAAGCGCGGAGCGCCCACACCGCCCAGGCTTGCAAGGCGCACCCCCGGTTCCAGCCGCCACGACACCTGATCTTCCGACACAGCGCTACAGATTGACGTGGCGACATCGGCCGGACCGCGCGCTTCGAAATACATCCGCCAGCGCCCGTCGGGCAAAGCAACAACGCTTGGCGCGAGAAGGCGCAACGCCATATGCCGCAGGTTCGGTTGAGGGGTGAGGCGGATGCCAGGCTCTGGCGTAAAGCGCAGGCCATCTTGCGAGACGGCGCTGAGAATATAGCCTTGGCAGTCGGCGAAGGGTTTGCCGGGGCCAATGCCCGTATAGAATAACCGGTAGCCGCCACCGTGGGCCCGCACAATACCGGGGGCCTGCACCTTGAAACGGTCAAGATCACGAGACCCTTCTAACCGCGCCCCGTGTTCTTTGGTCCAGCGCCGCACGGTCTGCCCACCCTCTGATTTCTATCTTGTTATTCTTATAACAGTATAGCATGCTGTCAACGCAAGCGGCAGCGCCGCAAACAAAAAGGGGCTGCTGGGATGGGCAAGGGGCAAAAGCTTTGGAAGACGGCCAAGACCGTCATTCCCGGCGGCAATATGTTG
>JBAXLX010000325.1:0-4220 GCA_037134595.1 Pseudomonadota bacterium | reverse complement strand
AGCAATTTTAGTTTTGAGATTCCAAGTAAGAACTAATATTTAATTTACATAAATAATTAACTTATAATTAATTCATACATCTATTCTTCCTAAACGATATTTTCTTGATATTAATAATTTTCTTCAATTTCATCTTCTGAACTTTCATCGCTGCTGGTTGATGATTAGTAAGACGATGAGCTGGAAGAATTTTCCTTCTACTATATTTCTTAGTTTTTAACATTCTCCTAGCGGTCACCTTGCGACAGATCGGGTGATCTACAACACGTCAACCGGCGCGCTGTATTACGATGCAGACGGCAGCGGACAGCGTGCCGCTGTTGTGCAGATCGCCGTTCTGGACGGTCACCCGACGCTAGCCTTTTCGGACGTGTTGATTTTTTAACGCATAGACCGGGCAGGTGCGGCACAGTTTCCTAGGCTCATGGTTCGCCAAACCTGCTCGCGCGGCCCTTCGGACAAGGGCCGCGCTGTCCTATTGCCCCATTGCAAACCAATCTTTGCCTCTGATACCACGACCCAGCGTCGCAGCGGTAAAACCTTTGCGAGGGTGTGCACAAAAGGGCCGTTATGAAAAGCTTTCTGGAAATCTACAGCTTGGCCAGCCAAACCACACACCTTGTGCTGCAAACGGACGGCGTGATCGAGGCACCTAACTGGGACCCTTCTGGTCAAACGCTGCTGATCAACGGGGGCGGCAAATTGTACCGCGTGGCGTTGGACGCCCCGCAAATGATCACGGTCGACACAGGCTTTGCCGAAAAGTTGAACAACGACCACGGCATCAGCCCCGATGGTCGCCAGATTGTGATATCCAACCACCGTGACCGCGGGTCCGAGATTTTCCTCTTGCCCGCCAGTGGCGGCGAACCGCGTCTGATCTCGCCCGATGCGCCCAGTTGGTGGCATGGCTGGTCGCCCGACGGGCAGACGCTGGCCTATGTGGCGGCGCGGGGTGGGCGGCGGGTGATTGATGTCTATACAATCGACGTGAACGGCGGGCCTGAAACGCGGCTGACCCAAGGCGAAGGCCATTGTGACGGGCCGGATTACTCTGCCGACGGATCGCAGATTTATTACAATTGCGACCGCGACGGTCATGCGCAAATCTGGGTGATGAACGCCGACGGGTCCGATCAGCGCAAGCTGTTTGCCGACGATCAGGTCAACTGGTTCCCCCACCCCTCGCCCGACGGGGCGCATCTTTTGTATCTGGCCTATCCGACCGGCACGACGGGGCATCCGGCCAATCTGCCGGTGGCCCTGTGCCTTGCCAACCCCGACGGCACAAACCGCCGCCGCGTTCTGGAATTCACCGGCGGTCAGGGAACCATCAACGTCCCGTGCTGGGCACCAGACAGTTCCGCCTTTGCCTATGTGCGCTATGAACTGGGGCCGACCTGATTTTTCGCAGAAAAATCGCGCCGATCAGAAATCAAGGTCGGCGTAATGCGCAGGGGGCGGAAAGCCGGGGATCTGGTCTGACAGCAAAGGCCGAAAGGCCGGACGCGATTTGATCTTGGCATACCAGTCCTTGACCAAGCCATTGCGATTCCAATCCACATCCGAGATATAGTCCAGCGCCGACAGATGCGAGGCCGCCGCAAAATCGGCCAGAGTCATCCCATCGCCCGCCAGCCAGCGTCTCTGTTCCAAGAGCCAACCCATATAATCAAGGTGGTATTTGATCCGCGTCGCGCCCGATTTCACATTCTTAGAATCGGGATAACCCTGTCCCATGATCTTTTTATAGACCCGTTCATACAGCAGTTTCGATGTGACCTCGGAATGGAACTTGTCGTCAAACCACAGGCACAAGCGGCGCACTTCGTGGCGACTTTCCGCATCACGCGGCATAAGCGGCGCAGCGGGGACCGTCTCGTCGAGATATTCGCAGATGGCTTGGCTTTCCGTCAGCAACTTGGATTCCATCTTCAAGACGGGCACCTTGCCAGCGGGATTGCGGCGCAGAAACTCGGGGTCTTGTTCCCAATAACGCTCTTCGACCAGCTCAACCTCTAGCTTCTTTTCAGCCAAGGTCAGCCGCACTTTGCGACAAAAGGGCGACAGCGGGAAGTGGTACAAACGGATCATGGGGCCCTGCGCGACGTTTCATCCTGCATGCACCGAAGGTTCAAGAATTTCAACCACCCAGCCTTCAATCAACACTCTCAAAGCACGAAGCCCTGCCATCTGCCGCGATTGTCTCGGCTCCAGAGCGGATCTGCGCCGCATGACCGCGCACAAAGCCAGAGGGTTTGGCTGCGTTACGCTCTTTGGGGTTGGGCAGCACGGCAGCCAAGCGGGACGCTTGGGTGGCGCTAAGGTGGGCGGCATCCGTTTTGAACAAGGCCTGCGCTGCCGCTTGCACGCCAAAGACGCCCTCGGCAAATTCAGCCTCGTTGAGGTAAACCTCCAAAATCCGCTGCTTTGACCACATCAGTTCCACCACCGGGGTCAAAGCCGCCTCAAGCGCCTTGCGCAGATAAGAACGGCCCTGCCACAAAAACACGTTCTTCACCACCTGTTGGCTGATGGTTGATGCGCCGCGCTGTTTGCCATGGGCGATAGCGTCACGAATCTGGGCAATATCAAACCCCCAGTGCAAGCAGAAATTGGCATCCTCGCCCGCGACGGCTGAGCGCGCCATATCCGGCGAGATGTCTTTCCAGCTGACCCACTGCCGCTCGATTCCCCCCAAGCGCCAGCTTTCTTGCCATTGGTACAGATTGCCCGGCGGCGGCACAAAAGAGAACAACAAGATCAAAAGCAGATAAAACCCCGCCACAGCCGCGACAAAACGCCCAAGCACGCGAAACCCCCGCCGCCATAAGGGCAGCGAAGGCTTTGCAGCAAAGTCAGGTTTTTTCGCGCGCGTCTTTTTCTGGGCCATGGGCCACCATAGGCCCCAGCGCCATGATTTGGTCAAGTGCGGGAAGCATTGCCCTTGCCCCTTTCAGACTTGCCCAAATATCCCACAGGGGTGCGGGGGTGTGAAACCCCCGCTTACTCCGCCGGAACTTTGACCGCCTCGTCCGACAAAGGATGCGGCAGACGGTTGACCATCTCAATCGGGCAGACCTGCACAAAGTTGCCGCATTCCTCTGCCCAGTTTGACAGAATCTGCGCGCCGTGTCGGCTGCCGGTTTCGGCGACATGGGCGGTGATCAGACCTTTCAGTTGCTTTTCCCAATGCGGGTGGTCCACACGGCAGGTCAAGATCGTCTCGCGGTTCATCGCCTCTTCGGCCTGCCCGTCGGGATCGTAGATATAGGCCATCCCGCCCGTCATGCCCGCGCCAAAGTTGGCCCCGATCCGGCCCAGAATAACCGCAACGCCGCCGGTCATATACTCGCACCCGTTCGACCCGCAGCCCTCGACCACCACCTTCGCACCCGAGTTGCGCACAGCAAAGCGTTCGCCTGCCCGCCCGCTGGCGTAAAGATAGCCATCGGTTGCCCCGTACAGCACCGTATTGCCGATGATGGTGTTATCCTCGGCTTTCAGCGGCGATGTCATCGACGGCCGCACGGTGATTGTGCCACCCGACAGGCCCTTGCCAACATAATCGTTGGCATCGCCCTGCACTTCGATCTTCAACCCGCGCACGGCAAAGGCCCCCAGCGATTGCCCGCACGACCCCGACAGTTTCACCGTCAGATGGTCGGCCTGCAAGCTGTTGCGCATGCCGAATTTCTTCACGATATGGCTGCTGGCCCTTGTACCGATGGTGCGCAGCGTGTTGCGCACGGCGTAAGACAGTTGCATCTTTTCGCCGTCTTCAAAGAACCGCGCGCCGTCGCGGATGATTTCGGCATCCAGCGTATCGGGCACATGGTTGCGCGGTTTAGAGCGGTCATAGGTGATCTTTTGCGCGCTATCGACCGAGATCAGCAGCGGGTTCAGGTCCAAGTCGTCCAGATGCGCCGACCCGCGGCTGATCTGGCTGAGCAGGTCTGCCCGCCCGATGATCTCGTCCATCGACCTTGCGCCGATCGAGGCCAAGATTTCGCGCACCTCTTGCGCATAAAAGGTGATCAGGTTGACGACCTTATCCGCTGATCCGGTGAACTTGGCGCGCAGCGCGTCGTTCTGGGTGCACACGCCCACCGGGCAGGTGTTGGATTGGCACTGGCGCACCATAATGCAGCCCATGGCGATCAGGGCGGCGGTGCCGATGCCGTATTCCTCGGCCCCCATCATCGCGGCCATCACCACAT
>JBAXLX010000324.1:0-4244 GCA_037134595.1 Pseudomonadota bacterium | reverse complement strand
CCCGCGACCCCCGGCGTGACAGGCCGGTACTCTAACCAACTGAGCTACCACCGCAAAGCCATCCGGGACCACCCGAACGTGTCGCGGTATTACGGAAGCATGACAGCGGCGTCAAGCGCCAAGGGGCCAAATTTCTGCCGCAAAACCCGTTTCGTTCGGCAGCCCTGTGCCGACAAGGTCAGCGCTCGGGGGCCGGGATGAAGTCGGCGCTGTCGCCGGGCGGCAATTGAAAGCGCCCATGCTGCCAATCGCCGGCCCGCCACGCCTCTTTCGCCGCCTCGATACGCTCTTTTGAGGAGGCAACAAAGTTCCACCAGATATGGCGCGGCCCTTCCATCGTGGCCCCGCCCAGCACCATCACCCGCGCGCCCTGTGCGCCGGCCTTGACACCAAGTCGGTCACCGGGGCGAAAGACCAGCATTTCGCCGGCGTGATGGGTGATACCGCCAACCGTGACATCGCCCTGCAAGATATACACGCCGCGATCTTCGTGGGTGTCGGGCAAGGGCAACACAGCCCCCGCCACCAAGATTGCATCCGCATAAAGAGCGTCAGAGGGGGCATCCGCGCCCTTTGCACCCCAAGCCGCCCCCAGAATCAGGCGCACCTGTTTGCCCTCAGCCTGTAACAGGGGCAGATCGGCCTCTGGCACATGGGTAATGGCAGGGGGGGCATCTTCACGGTCAAGCGGCAGGGCCAACCACGTTTGCAAGCCAAACAGGCTTTGCGGCGCTTGGCGGGCGGGGCCGTCCATGCGTTCGGAATGGGTGATGCCCTGCCCGGCCAGCATCAGGTTGACCGAACCCGGATCAATCCACGCATCGGTGCCCAGCGAGTCGCGGTGATGGATGCGGCCTTTGAGCAGGTAGGTCACCGTGGCAAGCCCAATATGCGGATGCGGGCGCACATCAATGCCCTGCCCCGTCAAGAACTCGGCCGGACCCATCTGGTCAAAAAAGATGAACGGCCCCACCATCTGCCGCTGGGTCGAGGGCAAAGCGCGGCGCACTTCGAACCCGCCCAGATCGCGCGCGCGCGGGATGATGACGGTTTCGATCGCATCCACGCCGTCGCCCGGCGGAATGGAATGGTCTAGGTCGGGGTTCCAGCTCATCTTAAGGCTCCTTCTTTGGCGATATATAGGCGCAAAGGGCCAAACCCAAAGGCGCGCCTGCGCACAGTGGCTGTTCGTGATGCTTGAGGGGGACATGGTGGGTCGTGACGGACTCGAACCGCCGACATTCTCGGTGTAAACGAGACGCTCTACCAACTGAGCTAACAACCCGTAAGGTGCGATTTAGCCAAGGTTTTCGGCCAAGGCAATCCCCCTTCATGCACAAAGCGCGCCCTTTTGGGGACGCGCTTGGCAAAACATGGTGGGCGATAACGGATTTGAACCGCTGACATCTTCGATGTGAACGAAGCGCTCTACCGCTGAGCTAATCGCCCGATAAGGGCTGAATAGTCGGGTTCGAAATGCTCTGCAAGGCCCCAAAGGGGCTACAGCCCGCGCCATGCGCTGATTTTTCGCAGAAAAATCGTGGCCACCGGAACGATTTTTCTGCGAAAAATCAAAAAAAGGCGCCCCGAAGGGCGCCTTTTTGGTCAATGCGCGGTGGGCGCGGCCACCTCGTCGCGTTTGGCTTGGCGGGCCAGCGCTGCGGCCTCTTCCGCAGCCTCGTCCCATTCCACGGGCACGGGGTCACGCACCAGCGCGATTTTGAGCACTTCGCGCACATGGCTGACGGGAATGATCTTCAATCCCTTTTTCACATTGTCAGGAATATCGACCAAGTCCTTGGCGTTTTCTTGCGGGATCAAGACAGTCGTCATGCCCGCCCGCAACGCCGCCAGCAGCTTTTCCTTCAAGCCGCCGATGGGCAAGGCATTGCCGCGCAGGGTGACTTCGCCCGTCATGGCCACATCTTTGCGCACCGGAATGCCGGTGATGACCGACACAATCGACGTCACCATCGCCAAGCCTGCCGAGGGGCCATCCTTGGGTGTTGCCCCTTCGGGGACGTGCACATGGATGTCCATCGTTTCAAACTTGGGCGGCTTCACCCCTAGTTCGGGGCTGACCGATCGCACATAAGACGCCGCCGCATCGATGGATTCCTTCATCACATCGCCCAGCTTGCCTGTGGTCTTCATCCGCCCCTTACCGGGCAGGCGCAGGGCTTCGATCTGCAAAATCTCGCCCCCGACCGAGGTCCAGGCCAATCCGGTGACAACGCCCACCTGATCTTCCTTTTCCGCCAGCCCGTGACGATACCGCTGCACGCCCAGATACTCTTCGACCTTCGCCTCATCGACATCGACCGACTTGGTTTTGGCTTTGAGAATATCCGTAATTGCCTTGCGGCCCAGCTTGGCAATCTCGCGCTCAAGGTTTCGCACGCCAGCCTCGCGGGTGTAGTAGCGGATCACATGGGTCAACGCGGCGTCAGATACGGCGAATTCGCCGCGCTTGAGCCCATTGGCCTTGATCTGCTTGGGCAGCAAGTGGCCCTTGGCGATTTCCAGCTTTTCGTCTTCGGTATAGCCCGACAGCGGGATGATCTCCATCCGGTCCAACAGGGGGCCGGGCATGTTGTAGGAATTGGCCGTGGTGATGAACATCACGTTGGACAGGTCGTATTCGACCTCTAGATAGTGGTCGGTGAAGGTGCCGTTTTGTTCGGGGTCCAACACCTCTAGCATGGCCGAGGCCGGATCGCCCCGGAAATCCTGACCCATCTTGTCGATTTCATCGAGCAAGATCAGCGGATTGGTGGTTTTGGCCTTTTTCAGCGCCTGAATGATCTTGCCGGGCATCGAGCCGATATAAGTGCGCCGATGGCCGCGAATTTCCGATTCGTCACGCACCCCGCCCAGCGAGATGCGGATGAACTCGCGCCCCGTGGCCTTGGCAACCGACCGCCCCAGACTGGTTTTGCCCACACCCGGAGGGCCGACAAGGCACAGGATCGGCCCTTTCAGCTTGGCCGAACGCGCCTGCACCGCCAGATATTCCACGATGCGCTCTTTGACCTTTTCCAGCCCGTAATGGTCTTGATCCAGCACCTTTTGCGCCTCGATCAGGTCTTTTTTCACGCGGCTTTTCACACCCCATGGCACCGACAACAGCCAGTCAAGGTAGTTGCGCACCACGGTGGCCTCGGCACTCATCGGGCTCATGGATTTGAGCTTTTTGAACTCGGCCTCGGCCTTTTCGCGGGCTTCTTTGCTGAACTTGGTCTTGAAGATACGCTCTTCCAGCTCGGCCAGCTCGTTTTGGCCATCCTCGCCGTCGCCCAGTTCCTTTTGAATGGCCTTCATCTGCTCATTGAGGTAATATTCGCGCTGGGTCTTTTCCATCTGGGTTTTCACCCGCGATTTGATCTTTTTCTCGACCTGCAGCACCGACATTTCGCCCTGCATATGGCCGAAGATCTTTTCCAACCGTTCGGCCACATCCAGCGTTTCCAAGATGTCTTGCTTCAGCGCAACATCCGCGCCCAGATGCCCTGCGACCAGATCGGCCAGACGGGCGGGTTCGGTGGTATCGGCCACCGCCTGCAACGCCTCTTCGGGGATGTTTTTCTTGATCTTGGCATAGCGTTCGAATTCATCGGTGACCGAGCGCAGCATCGCCTCGGACGCCGCTTTGTCGCCGGGCACTTCGGTCAGCCGCGTGGCGCGGGCTTCAAAGAACGAGGCGTTTTCGACAAATTCGGTGATCTTGACGCGGCCTTTGCCTTCGACCAGCACCTTGACCGTTCCATCGGGCAGCTTCAGCAATTGCAGCACATTGGCCAGAACGCCAACGCGGTAAATGCCATCGGTGCCCGGATCATCGACCGAAGGGTCAATCTGGCTGGACAGCAAGATTTGCTTGTCATCCGCCATGACCTCTTCCAGCGCACGGACCGACTTTTCGCGGCCCACGAACAAAGGCACAATCATATGCGGGAAAACCACAATGTCGCGCAGCGGCAACACGGGGTAACTGGAGGACAATTTGTCCGTCATCTTCGTTCCTTTCTAGCAGGAAGGCCCCGTCCCGATCGTCGGCAACGTAAGGGTCTTCCCCTGCTCGCCACCTGTATCTGGGGTGGCGGGGGGGTCATGTCAACCATCCCTGCCCTTCTCATTTTCGAGATCATGCGGCGCGCGGGGGCAAGGTACAAGGGCCAGTTCGAAGAGCAGCACTAGGCAGAAAGATAGGCTTAGCTCCGCCTACAAAGGTTCTATATCCCCTT
>JBAXLX010000323.1:0-4252 GCA_037134595.1 Pseudomonadota bacterium | reverse complement strand
TGCAACACACGCAACCACTGCCACAATTCTAACACCACCCTTAACTCCGGTTTCAAGAGCGATTATTGTGTAGTAAGCCTTATCAAGAACTGGAACATAGTGGAAACTATCAAAATAAATCGCCAAGTAAGATAAGTCAAAAGCATAGCAACCAAAAAGACTGATCGAGAGGATACATCGAATAAGCCAAGACCGTGCATAGATCGAAAAGAGCATTATTGGCAACAATAAAAAAGACGAAGAATGAATCAGCGCTGGCAAAATACACCACAAGCCAGATTTAACTAAACTTCTTTTGTTTCTTACATGATTAATATATATGATCAACAAGATTACGGACGCAATAAATTGCCTAAATAAATGATAAACAAGAATTAAATCCATAAATGCTATGACAAATACAACTGCGAGGATATTGATGCGCATTCTGGTGCACAGTAAAGTGAGCATGCAGGAAATAAAAATCGAAACAAGAAGAAAGAAATCCGTACGGTTAAGGGGTCCCGTTATGGATCCAATAATATAAAAGAAGCCTGGAAGAATAGGTTCAATACTGGTATATAAGGAGGAAACATCTTTGTCAGTCGCCAGTTGGTTGAACAAGAAATTATACCCAATAAAATCACTCATAGAAACATAGACATCTACTGTTCGAAAGGCAATATGTAGCAAAAGCAGCATTACAATCACGAAAAGAACGTTGAAGAATACAGGAGTGCCAATACTTGAAATTTTTATATTAAACCGCATAAATTTATTCTACCTTCGTTGCTTAAACTTGTGAGCTATGCTCGAAAGTTGGTGACGTTTTGATCAGGCGGCTTTGATTTCTTGATTGATGCCGTCGCAGAGTTCAACCCCCTGGATAATTTCGGGTAGGCGGTTTTGCCCGTCGAGTTTGGGCCATTTCTTCTTGGCGGACAGCATGAGTTGATGGGTCATCGCCAGTGCCGACCGGCGGCTGAGGCAGCCTTTGGTCTTGGTGGTTCGATGCCGGACGGTGGCGAAGGTGCTCTCAATGGCGTTTGTCGTCCTGATGTGCTTCCAGTGTTCGGCTGGGAAGTCGTAGAACGCCAACAGGTCATCGCGGTCTTTGGTCAGGCATTTGATCGCCCGGTCGTATTTCACGCCGTAAGCGGCAACGAAGACATCGAAGGCAGCGTTGGCCTCGGCCTTGGTCTGGTGTTTCTCTATTATCGACAGTCGGTCGTGCGCGCGGTCGAGTTCATCACCGGACAGAACCTGTGGGACCCTTCGATCCGCTTCCTGACCGCATCCTGCCGCTTCTGGTGGCGCTGTTCGTGGGGAGCGGCTGCGCCGCCCTGATCTACGAGGTCGTCTGGTTTCAGCTGCTCCAACTGACGATCGGCTCGTCCGCCGTGTCGCTGTCGGTGCTACTAGGCACCTTCATGGGGGGCATGTGCCTCGGCAGCCTGCTGCTGCCCCGGCTTGTGAGCCCGCGTAGGCACCCGCTGGCCGTCTATGCGTGGCTCGAATTCGGCATCGCCGCCTCGGGCCTGTTGGTGCTCTTTGGAGCCCCGGCACTCGGTGCCGCGTACGACGCCCTGGCCCCGTCGGGATACCTTGGCATCGTGGGCCGGGGCGTCGTGGCGGCGGCGTGCCTACTGCCGCCAACGATGATGATGGGCGCCACGCTGCCGGCGGTTGCCCGCTGGGTGAAGACGACGCCGGGCGGCCTGGCCTGGCTGGGTTGGTTTTACGGCGGCAACATCATTGGCGCCGTGGCCGGCTGCCTGCTCGCCGGCTTCGTGCTGCTGCCTCGCTTCGACATGACCACGGCGACCTTCGTCGCGATCGCGTGCAATCTGGCCGTCGGGTGCGTCGGGCTCGCGCTGGCCGGCAGCCTGCGGTACGAGCCGGCATTCGACGTGACGCCCGCCGCCGCGGGCCCGCGTGGCGGCGGCTCCCCACCGGTCGTCGTGCTGCGCGTGGCGCGGTCGCCCGCCGCCGGCGCGCGGCGGCACGCCACGCCGCCCGGGCCGGGCCCACGCGCGTTCGGTTGCATCCAATCACGCTTTGCGCTGTGGACCCCTCATTGCGGCCCACCCGGGCGACAGAGGGGTCGGACCCGCACCTGTGCCTTCTTGGCAGGGCCGAATCCCTTGCTGGCGAGCACGGGCAGAAGGGGCCTCCGCAATGGGCGCGGCCCCGCCCGGCCCAGCCCGAAGGCTGGGCGCAGCGGCCTCCCCGCGACCTGCATGTCGATCGAGGCGCCTCTAGCCGCAAATAAAGTTCAACTGGACTTCACAAATAAGCCAATGAGCCTGGTCTCGCCGCGTTTGGAC
This sequence comes from Pseudomonadota bacterium, assembly GCA_037134595.1. Classification (GTDB taxonomy): domain Bacteria; phylum Pseudomonadota; class Alphaproteobacteria; order Rhodobacterales; family Rhodobacteraceae; genus Stagnihabitans. The sequence goes on along the minus strand of JBAXLX010000323.1, from coordinate 1,946 downwards.
GAGCTGCCGCGGGTCGCGATGGTCCAAATGCCGAAGACCGTCCACCCAGCGGGGCGAACTGGGGCGGCTGCGGTAGGTTGAATCGTTTTTGGAACTCCCCATTCCGTCTGTATTGGCTTCAGGCCTCGAGGACCTGCCTATCCCGCCCTTGGCCCCGTCCCCTCGCCCCAGACCCAAGCCCACGGCCAATTTGGGGTCGCGAACAAGGCAAACACCAATCAGACTCCGCTTGTGCATGAGGCTGGCGCGGCTGGCGCACGCCACCATGCGACTGCACGCCCACCACATGCGCTGCGCCGGCAAAGGCTTGTTGCGCGGCTTGCGCGTCGCCATAGCGGGTTTCGGCCACGATGTTGTCGGGCACGTCGTCACACAGCAGTGGGGCATCCTTGGCCAAGGCCGCGTGCACGCCGGTGGCGTTGGGCAACTCGTCATAGTCAACCATCACCGCTTCGGCGGCATTGCGCGCGTTTTCTACGCTGTCGGCCACCACCACCGCCACCACCTCACCCACAAAGCGCACCCGCTCATGGGCCATCAAATAACGCGGTGGGCTGGCCGCAGGCGAGCCATCGGCGCGCTTGAACCCGGCGGGCTTGGGCAAGGCCTTGATGCCCGCTTGGGCCAAATCTGCACCCGTGACCACCAGCGACACGCCGGGCATGGCGCGTGCGGCGGCCACATCGACGCTTTTCAACACCGCATGGGGGTAGACCGAGCGCACAAACCAAATGTGCTGAACGCCCTGGACATCGGCGTCATCGGTGAACAAACCCTGGCCTTTGAGCAACAAGTCGTCCTCCAGACGCTTGACCGCTTGTCCGCTTCCAAATCGCATGTTTTCCGTATTCACATCAAACCTTTTGCTCGTCGGTTAAAGGGGCCACCAGTGTAGTCGCAGCACCCACTGGGACGCTCAACCGAGAAACAAAGTGAAACCCCAAATAAGTAATACTTGTGATGTATTTTTGTTTGTATTCGGCAATTATTGTTAACTTTTGTGTAGTTATAAAAAGATCTCGTTTCTTCTACACTCTGTAGCACTTTTGGTAGATAAAGTTTGATTTTTATATGAAAAAGAGTTCCTTAGTACGCATGCGTCGGCGCACCTGGATGGGTGCTGGAGCGGGCGCTTTGTCGGCGCTGACCTGGGCACAAGCACCCGCACAGCACCCCAAAACCCCCGAAGTGCGCTTGCGCTTGGCCGCCGCTTGGCCCGACAAGATGCCCGGGTTGAGCGACGCGGTGCAGCGTTGGGCCTTGCGGGTGAACACCTTGTCGGGCGGGCAGTTGAAAATTGATGTGCGGTTCTCGGGGGAGTCGGGCATACCGCCACTGCAGCTGCTCGATGCCGTGGCATCGGGCCAGGTGGACATGGCGCATGGCACCGCTTATTACTGGGCCACACATTCGCCGGGTTTCCCGTTTTTTGCCACCGTGCCATTTGGCATGAACGCCAACGAGCACACCGCTTGGCTGCGCTTTGGGGGCGGCATGGCGCTGTGGAACCGCCTGGGGCGCGCGCACGGGGTGGTGCCCTTGGCCTGCGGCAACACCGGTGTGCAAACCGCCGGTTGGATGCGCGAAAAAATCACCTCGCTGGCATCGCTCAAGGGCTTGCGCCTGCGCTACCCCGGCTTGGGCGGCGAGGTGTTGCGCCGCTTGGGCGCAGTGACCGTCAATTTACCCGCCAGCGACATCGTGCCCGCGCTGGCCAGCGGCAAGATCGATGGGGCGGAATGGGTCTCCCCCTGGTGCGACGTGCAGTTGGGGTTGCACGAGGTGTGCAACTACTGCTATGTCCCCGGCATCCACGAGCCCGGCCACACCACCGAGCTGATCGTCAACCCCAAAGTGTGGGAGCGGTTGTCGCCCCAGCACCAAGAAATCATGCGCGCTGCGGGCTGGCAAGAGTGCGCCGACATGTTGGCCCAGTTCAACCACGA
>JBAXLX010000322.1:0-4267 GCA_037134595.1 Pseudomonadota bacterium | reverse complement strand
CGTCAGCGGGGTTTTCGGCGGCGATTGGCCCGTCTGCCAGATATTTCGACGCCTCTTTGCGCGCCCATGATTTCATATACGGCCCATGTTCGGCCAGCCACAGGCCCCCCGTTTCGGGTGCGTGTTTGGACAGATCGCGCAGCCACCAAGCCACGGCTTTTTGGATAAACCAATCCTTGTCGCCAACATACAGCGCACACCAGCCCAGCACGCGGTCGCGCGCAGCTAGGTCGGCGGGTTTGGGGAAGTTTTGCTTGGTCCAGCCCAAACTCATGACCAGTGCCGCACGGCGGGCCCACATATTGGGGTGGGTTGTCCATGCTTCGACCTGATCCAAGCGGGTCGGGTCGGCCATCAGCCGCCGAGCGCCTGCGGCACAGGCGTGATCGGCAATGGCCCAAGCGTCAAAGCCGGGCACCCACGCGGCGATGAGCTGCCAAACGCCCTCATCATCCGCGATGCGGGCTTGGGTCAGCAGTTTGGCGGCGGCGACTTTGGCTTCGTGGATGTCGCTGTCCCACAGGCCCGCGGCCAAGGCCAAGCGGTCGGGCAGGGTCAGATCGGCGCGCCATGCGGTGGCAAGGTCGGTGATCTGGGGCACGCTGACGCCCAGATAGCGGCGCGGCACTTTGTGGTAGTCTGCCGCTTCCGCGGCTTTTTCGGCATTGCCCAAGGTTTCAAGGGCGGCGATTGCGTCTTGCAGGGTCATTCGACAGTCACCGATTTGGCCAGATTGCGCGGTTGGTCGACATCGGTGCCTTTGGCGATGGCGGTGTAATAGGCCAGCAATTGCGCGGGCACGGCGTAAAGGATGGGCGCAAAAATCCCCGCTTGGGGCATTTTCAGGCTGCGCCAGACGCCTTTACCCGCTTCCTCTACCCCCTGCGCGTCGGAAATCAGCAGCACCTTGCCGTGGCGGGCCATGACCTCTTGCATGTTCGAGACGGTCTTTTCAAACAGCGCATCGCGCGGGGCCAGCACGATCACCGGCACCTTTTCGTCAATCAGCGCGATGGGGCCGTGTTTTAACTCGCCCGAGGCATAGCCTTCGGCATGGATATAGCTGATTTCTTTCAGCTTCAGCGCCCCTTCCAAGGCCAGCGGATACATCGCCCCGCGCCCAAGGAACAACACATCCTGCGCCTTGGCCAGATCGTCGGCGATTGCGGCAATCTCGCCCGACAGGCCCATGGCGTGGTTCATCAGGCCGGGCAGGGCGGCCAGATCGGCCAGATGTTTCGCCAAATTGGCCGCATCCAACCGCCCGCGATCCACGCCCGCTTTCAGCGCCAGCAGGGCCAGCGTGATCAATTGGCAGGTAAAGGCCTTGGTCGAGGCCACGCCCACCTCGACTCCCGCCAGGATCGGCAGGGCCAAGTCCGCCTCGCGCGCGATGGAAGACGTGGGCACGTTCACCACGGCGACGATCTTGGCGACCTTGTCTTTGGCATAGCGCAGGGCCGCCAAAGTGTCTGCCGTCTCGCCCGATTGGCTGACAAACAGCGCCCAAGAGCGGTCTGACAGCGGCGGTTCGCGGTAGCGGAATTCGGACGCGATATCGACATCGACGGCTAAGCCCGCGATCTGTTCAAACCAGTACTTCGCCACCTGACCCGCAAAAGACGCCGTGCCGCAGGCCACCAAAGTCAAACGGTCAACCCCTTGGAAATTCACCGAATCCGGCAGGTTGAGCGCCCCGTTTTGGATATAATGGCCCAGCGCATTGGCGATGACCAAGGGCTGCTCGGCGATCTCTTTGGCCATGAAATGCTTGTAGCCCGCCTTTTCGATGCGGGTGGCGTCAATCTGGATGCGGGTTTCGGCGCGGTTCACCAAACGGTTGGCCGTGTCATAGATCGTCGCCCCTTGGCGGGTCAGAACGGCGCAGTCGCCTTCCTCAAGATAGGTGATGCGGTCGGTCATGGGCGCCAAGGCGATGGCGTCAGAGCCGATGAACATCTCACCGTCACCGTGACCGATGGCCAAGGGAGAGCCTTTGCGCGCGGCAATCATCAGATCGTCTTGGCCTGCAAACAAGAACGCCAAGGCAAAGGCCCCGTGCAGGCGGTTGAGGGTGGATTTCACCGCCTCCAACGCGGATTGGCCCTGATCCATGTAAAAGCGCGTCAGGTGGGCGACGGTTTCGGTATCGGTTTCAGAATCAAAGGCCAGACCCTGCGCCGTCAACTCTGCCCGCAGCTCGCGGAAGTTTTCGATGATGCCGTTGTGCACGACTGCTACAGGCCCCGAGGCATGCGGATGCGCGTTTTGCGTGGTGGCAGCGCCGTGCGTGGCCCAGCGGGTGTGGCCGATGCCGGATTTGCCTGCCAGCGGGTTGTGCACCAAAAGGTCTGACAGGTTCACCAGCTTGCCCACCGCCCGCCTGCGGTCGAGCGTGCCGTGGTTGACGGTGGCGATGCCTGCGGAATCATAGCCGCGATATTCAAGGCGCTTTAATGCCTCGACCAACAAAGGGGCCGCTTCATGACGACCCAGAACGCCGACTATTCCGCACATTATGCTTTGCCTTTCGCGGCTTTGATGGCTTTGAGCCGTTCGAACAGGCGCAGCGCAAGGCCCGCTTTGTTCACCTGCGCAGCACGGCCCAAGGCAAGCGCCCCGGCGGGGATGTCTTGGGTTATGACAGACCCTGAGCCCGTCATAGCCCCATCGCCGACAGTGACGGGGGCGACCAGCATGGTGTCAGAGCCGATGAAGACGCCTTTGCCAATCTCGGTATGGTGTTTCATCACGCCGTCGTAGTTGCACGTCACCGTACCTGCGCCGATGTTGGTAAACTCGCCCACATGGGCATCGCCCAGATAGGTTAAGTGGCCGACCTTAACGCCTTCATCCAGAACGGAATTTTTAATCTCAACAAAGTTGCCGACATGCACATCTTCGGCCAATTCGGCCCCCGGTCGCAGACGCGCAAAGGGGCCGACCTTTGCGCCGCGTGAGATATGGCAGCCTTCCAGATGGCAAAAACCCTTCACCTCGGCGCCTGATTCCACCGTGACGGCGGGGCCGAAGATGACATGGGGGCCGATGGTGGCGTCGCGGCCAACCCATGTGTCTAGCGCGAAATAGACCGTGTCGGGGGCGGTCAGCGTCACGCCGTTTTCCAAAGCGTCAAAGCGGGCGCGGGTTTGAAAGGCGGTTTCGGCGGCGGCGAGTTGGTGACGGGTGTTGATGCCCAAAGTCTCGGCCTCGGGGCAGGTGACGTAACCGACCGACAGGCCTTGGGCGCGGGCGAGGGCTATGATGTCGGTCAGGTAATACTCGCCTGCGGCATTGGCGTTGCCGACTTTGGCGACGAGATCGAACAGAGTGCGGCTTTGGGCGCAGACCACGCCAGAATTGCACAGCGTGATGGCGCGTTGTGCTTCGGTTGCGTCTTTATACTCCACAATCTGCTCCAATTGGTCGCCCTGCACGATCAGGCGGCCATAGCGGCCCGGATCGGCGGCTTCAAAGCCCAGCACGACCACCGCATGGGTGGCGCGGGCATCGAGCATTGCGGTCAGGGTTTCGGGGCGCACGAAAGGCGTGTCGCCGTACAGCACAATCGCTTCACCGTCAGCCGCCGCCAGAAGGGGGGCTGCTTGGGCCACGGCATGGGCGGTGCCCAGTTGGGGGTCTTGCACCACGGTCTCGTAAGCCTCGTCAAAGGTGCCCGTCGCTTTGGCCACGGCTTCCGCCTCGTGCCCTGTCACCACCACCACACGGGAGGGTTCCAGCGACCGCGCCGCACTCAGCGCGTGGTGCAGCATCGGCACGCCCGCCAAGGGGTGCAGCACCTTGGGCAGGTCGGAATTCATCCGCGTGCCCATGCCCGCCGCCAAAACAATCACACAAACCTGCATCTGCCTCTTTCCTTTGTTCTTGGCCCGTTTTACCCCGCTTAGGCGCGACAGCAAGGGGGCATGGGTCACGCCATGTTTCAGGGGGGAAATGCGATGCGGACAGTGGTTTTTGACCTAGACGGCACGCTGGCCGATACCAGTGCCGACCTGTTGGCGGCGGCCAATGCCTGCTTTGCCGAGCTGGGCCATACCCCGCCCTTGGGGCCGGATGAGCGGCTGCGCCCGTCGGGGCTGGAGCCGAGGTGGCTCACCTCGTCCCCCGGCCCCGCCAGGACCGCGGGGGGGGGGGAGGACAGTGGGTCTGCGACGGCGAAGTAGTCGGCGAGGAGGGGGAGGGGGGCGAGGGGGGCGTTGTGGAACTGGCGGCAGTGGACCTGCGTTTTTCGGGGTGGATGGGTGGG
>JBAXLX010000321.1:0-4275 GCA_037134595.1 Pseudomonadota bacterium | reverse complement strand
CTCAATGCTCTTGCTGCCGAAGATGATGCCGTTCAAGCAAATCCAGCGGCAGAAGCCCAGCTCGAAGCGCAGCAGCCGAGTGCGGTTGTAGCTGTTGCTGATCCGAAGGAAAGCCGTCCACTTGTCCTTCTCCCAGGGTGAGAAGTCAGCAGCCTTGTGGATCAGGTCGATGTGACAGAAGGACCGGGTCTTCGGCATGGTGATGTTCAAGCACTCCATGTCGCCGATCTGCGTGGCGTTGAAGACCTTCTTCATCACCTCGGCGGCCATGTCGTATGCGGCCTTGTTGGTGACCAGCTCGTAATCGTCGGTCACCACCGCGAAGGGAATCTGCCGCTCGACATCCACCACTGCGAAGTGCCTTCTGAGCTGCAGGTACTTTTCGGGGCCGTCTCCAGACGGCATGAACAGTCGTCGCAGTTCCACCGGGAAAAACGCCTCTTTGGTATCTCTGGCCTTCCAGGCTTGGGCGGTTGTCATGGTCTTAGGCCTTTTCCTTTCTGGCGCGAGCGGCGCGCTTCTCGTCCAACGACAAGTGGTGATCATTGATGCGATCGCCATGCTTCCCGCCGTATGTTGGACCGAGGTGAAACCAGGGCGCTTCCTCTGCATCGGCACCACGGTCTTTGTCCCAAGCTAGGCTCTTTGGCTTTTCACGCAGGATGCCTGCCCCACGTTTGCCCACGTCTGGCACAGAGAGGAATGGGCGAATGTTCATGCGAACGCCATCATTGAGATCAGGATTCCAACCAATGGGCTGCTCCTCGATCGTCTTCCAGCGTACAAACAGGTCGTATGGTGCCTCGCCATTGATAATCAGCTCAAGGCGCTTCTTCAGCGCCTCTGCAGCCGCGAGTCTTTCTTGTGCGCCGTCCACGCTATTCTCGGCATCGCTGCGCTGGCGAGCCATCCAGTCGCCAAGGTAGGTGTAGATGAGTGACTCCAGCGTCTTGTAGTTAAGCTTGTGGCAATTCACCAGAGCAGCAAATCCATCTCGCAGTCCGTCCCATATATGCCAAACAAATGGGCGATTCCCGAAGAGCGCGCTGTGTTGAGCGAAAAACTTGTCCCGAAGCCAAGTCTCTAGAGACTTTCCTGCATGATCTGAGCTGGCAAGCAATTGCGCGAGAGTGTCACTTTTCCAAGAGTCACCATAAGCCGTCGCAAGTAGATTCAGCAGTCGATCGCTGGCCGAGGCCTCACGACCCACGGGCGGAATACAGACAATCCCGTCTTTGTCCGCATGGGGCAGCAGTGCATTGCTGCGCTCTATCCAAGATCTCGCTTTGTCCGAAACGTCCAGCTTGGATTCAACCTCTGCAGGCCAGCGGTATCCCAGCAAACGTGCCACTGCAACCTGCAGCGGATGCGTCGATGGCATTGGATGCCCATGGAAAATCCATTGCCTCGGGTCGTCGGAGTAGGGTCGTGGAAGTCCTTCTGGGAAGCGCTGTCGCGCCAACTCCCGCCACTCTTCGTAGTCGAACGGAACCTGAACTAGGGTCGCATTGGTAACTTTGAGGCCCTTGTCGATCTCGCGGACAGCCTCTGAAAAGTCAGGTGACGTACAAAAGCACCAGATCGCCGGCAAATATTCCTCTCGCTTCGGGACGATCACCGCCACATTCTGATGAAACCGTTCTTTGCCATAGACATAGGCAAAAATCCGCCCCATTCGATGGATAGCTACGGCGGACTTCCCGACAGCTTTTAGGCCTTTTGTTGGATAGGCTGTTGGCAAAGATAGAAGTAGTCCTTCGCCCCTTTCCCATCGCACAAGCCACGACAAACCGTCCACCTCCGAGAAGGAGTCAGGTGTGGCTTGCATGAGTTCCCACACGTCTCGATCTACCTTCGGAACTTCCCAGAACCCCACTACAAACATTGGGTCGTCGCTTGTTTGCAGGCCGACTAATCCATCCGCGAACTCGCTTAGAAGAACTTCGCGCACGGAGTCTTGAAACCCAATTCGGGCACCAGGGTTCTCTAGCTGCGACAACTGATTCGCCCGCAGTATGGTGTCGCTTCGAAGCGACTCCGCCTTCTTCGTGGCCGAAGAAATATGACTAACATCTATGCCGCTGAACTTCTGCGTCGAAGCCGGTGACGCTCGGACTTGAGTTAGAAGGATTGCTTTCACAACCTCGCCGCTGATCGTCTCGAATGCTCCTGAGCCCAGCCGAGCCAGTAAACACCATTGCACTGACCTCAGTAGATGCTTTCGCTGTTCCTTGTAGGTCGTCAGTGACAGCCAGTTTTGAGGCATCACAATTTGCACCGCACCTTGGCCATCCGGAAGCGCAAGTTGAATGCAACGCTCTAGAAACACGTTGGCAAGATCGCCCTTTATGGTTGGGTAATTCCGTCCGCAGAAGTCTCGCAGTTCATCACAAAGCTCATTCAATTTCTTGTATGGGACGTTGGTGATGACAAGGTGATACCTCGTCTCAAGAAGTCTCGCCGCTTCCAACAGTCCTTGGGCACTTAACGCCAGCTCCCAGCGGTCGTTGTCATCAAGCTGAGTGCCGATCGGGCGCTCCGTGGCCAGCGCCTTGCGCAATAGAGATGTCAAGGCTTGATAGCTGGATGTGGCCAAGTCATCCTTCAGGCTACTGCCGGGGTCAAGCAAGCTACCAAGCAGCGGTGCGTTCGAAAAACTGGCATGCAGTTGCCGGAGTTCTTGCCGCACGTAGGTTGCGTTGTGCGCGTCGTCTGGCACAAGAGCTTCCCAGTCCTGCGCCTTTGCGGCGACCTTCATTCCACAACAGGCAATACTCGGTGCAGGAATCTCACGGACCCCTATTGGCGATCCCGATGCGTCCGGATAGCGCCAAGCCTCAAGCGCCACGGCGAAGACAGCGATTTCCACGCAACGTGGGTCGAGTTCCAGACCATGTAGATTCTCGGAGAGGACGCGATTGACAGCCTCCTTGGCGGTTAGTCCCTCCGTCGCCATACGGATTGGCACGAGCATGAGAAACGCGGCTACCAAGAAGTGACCTGACCCGCAGCACGGGTCAAGCAGCTTGAAGCCAATCAAGCTGTCCGGCCAGCCTTCGAGCTTGCCAGCAGCCGGCGTGCCATCCTCCAGCAGGCGTAGATACTCAAGATTCACTGGGCAAGGTTTATCGGGGAACCGGGTTATCCACCAAGCGCCCAGCGAGTTGTGAAGTAGGAATGCCACCATGTACGGCTCGGTAAAGAGCTGGGTAACGGCCGGCAGTTCATCGGCTCCGATCTTCACTTCTGACTTGTTGATGCGGTCCTTGTTGTCAGCCTGCCAGAACTGGTACACCCAGCCCAGGCTGTCACTGGCCCTGAATACCGCGTCAGGCAGGTCCTTGAGCAGCAGCTCCAATTCGCTCTGATGCTCGGGCGCAAAGGTCAGCTCAAACACCGGTGAACCTGGCTTGAACACCTGCGGCAGCATGCGGGCAGCCAGCTTGCCAGCCAGTTCCCAACCACTCTTCGCGCCTTCGTCCGGGGCCAGTTCGTCGCACTCTTCGATGGTGACGGCTACGCCGTCGTACATCAGCAGGTTGTTGTCGGCCAGGAAGCGGGCGAACAGCATGCGGTGCCAGTGCTGGTAGGCCACCTCTTGCACCAAGTGCTGCAGTTCCTGCTTGCCATAAGTCGGGTTGGTGCTCTTCGAGTCGCGGTCGTCGCCAAGCTGCTTGCCGTGGGTGCGCAGGCGGTTGCGCAACGACTTCTCGGCATCGCTCAGAAACGCCTCAGGCTTGTCGTGGCCGACGCCCAGTTGGTCCACTGCCGCGTGCGCAGCTGTCTCCGCGACCGTGCGGGCCGCTTTGACGGTTTTCTCCAGCGCGCCGCGCAGGTCGTAGTCGAAAGCTTGCATCCTGGGGAATCAGACCTCAGGGGAGGATGACCGGGCCCTTTTTCAGGGCCTGTGCGATGGTCTGTTTGGCATCCAGCAACCAGGCCTCGATGTCTTCGTCGGTCTTGATGGTGCGGTGGGGCAGCTTGACGAACTGCGCCTTGGGCTCCATCAACTCGGCGGCGGCTACCAGCACGGCATCGAAACGCGAATCGATGGCCGCCACGCGGTCAGCGAACGACGAAAGCGACAGACGATCCACCGTGGCTAGCACCTCATCGGTGTTGGCCACGTGCACCTTGGGTGCATCGGTCAGGGTCAGCTTCTGAGTGGCGAGCAGGCTGTTGCGCTGCTCGGGCTCAAGTTGCTTCCAGTTGGTATCCGCGTCCAGGCGCGCCATGCCGTTCTTGTGGCGAGTCTGGTAGCTGCCATGGAGGTTG
>JBAXLX010000320.1:0-4290 GCA_037134595.1 Pseudomonadota bacterium | reverse complement strand
CCTCGATGGAATAGATGTCATGGTGCGGCGGCGGCGAGATCAGCGTGACCCCCGGCGTGGAATGGCGCAGTCGCGCGATCAACGCCGTCACCTTCATGCCGGGCAATTGCCCGCCCTCACCGGGTTTGGCGCCCTGCGCGACCTTGATTTCAAGCTCTTCGCAGGCGTTGAGATATTCCGCCGTCACGCCAAAGCGGCCCGATGCCACCTGTTTGATCTTGGCAGACGGGTTATCGCCATTGGGTTCGGGGTGGAAATGGGCGGGGTCTTCGCCGCCCTCGCCGCTGTCAGACTTGGCCCCGATCCGGTTCATCGCCACGTTGAGGGTCTTGTGCGCCTCGGGCGACAGAGCCCCCAGCGACATGCCCGGTGTGACAAAGCGTTTGCGGATCGAGGTGATGCTTTCCACCTCTTCAATCGGCACGGCTTTGCCCAAGGCCTTGATGTCTAACAGGTCACGAATGTGGATCGGCGGGTTGGCCCGCATTGCGGCGGAATACTGCTTCCAGATGTCAAACGACGCGCGGTCACAGGCCGATTGCAGCATGTGCATCGTCTGCGCTTCCCAAGCGTGCTTTTCGCCCGAACGGCGCGCCTTATAGAAACCGCCCACCGGCAGCACATCGGTCTGCGACAGCCAGCCTTTGGCGTGAACCTCTTCGCATTTCAACTGAATGCCGTTCAGGCCAATGCCCGAAATGCGGCTTTGCATGCCGGGGAAGTACTCGGCCACCATGGCACGCGACAGGCCCACGGCTTCAAAGTTCAACCCGCCGCGATAGGACGAGATCACCGAAATGCCCATCTTGGACATGATCTTCAACAGCCCCGCGTCAATCGCATCGCGGTAACGGCGCATGGCGTCGATCAGCGTGCCTTCGATCAGCCCGCGCGACACGCGGTCAGCCACCGAATCTTCGGCGACATAGGGGTTCACCGTGGTGGCCCCCGACCCGATCAGCACGGCGAAGTAATGCGGATCAATACATTCCGCCGCCCGCACGTTGATCGAACAGAAGGTGCGCAGCCCCTTGCGGGTCAACCACGAATGCACGGCAGAGGTGGCCAAGATCATCGGCATGGCCACGCGGGTTTCGCTTTGATGCTCATCGGTCAGCACCAACTGGCCAGCGCCAGAGCGTACGGCATCTTCGGCTTCAGCCCGAATGCGTTCCAGCCCTTGGCGCAGCGCGTCTTGGGTGGACTCTGCGGGGAAGGTGCAGTCGATAAAGGCCACTTGGTCGCCAAACCGTTCGGTCAGAACCGCAAACTCGCCATTGGCCAAAAAGGGGCTTTCCAGCACCAAAATCTCGGTCTGGCTAGAGTTTTCATCCAGCACGTTGCGCAGATTGCCAAAGCGGGTCTTCAAGCTCATCACCCGACCTTCGCGCAGGCTGTCAATCGGCGGGTTGGTGACTTGGCTGAAGTTTTGCCGGAAGAAATGGCTCAGCGGGCGATAGACCGCCGACAAAACCGCCGCCGGCGTGTCATCGCCCATCGAGGCGATCATTTCCTTGCCGTCTTCGGCCATCGGAACCAGAACCTGTTCCAGCTCTTCCAGCGTATAACCCGCCGCAATCTGGCGGCGGCGCAGGTCAGCGCCGGTAAAGGTTGGCTCTTCGGGCACTTCGCGCAGCAAAGCGTTCAGGTCGACGATCTTTTCGATCCAGTCGCCATAGGGCTGGGCAGAGGCCAGTTTGTCTTTCAGTTCCACATCATGGAACAGACGGCCTTCTTGCATATCGACGGCAATCATCTGCCCCGGCCCCAATGCGCCCTTTTCGCGCACGGTCGCCTCATCCACCGGCACCATACCGGCTTCGGACCCAGCGATCAGCAAGCCATCGCCCGTGATAACATAGCGCATCGGGCGCAACCCGTTGCGATCAAGCCCGCCGCAGACCCAGCGGCCATCGGTCATGGCCAAAGCGGCAGGGCCGTCCCATGGTTCGATGACAGAGTTGCAATAGGAATACATATCTGCCCAAGCCTTGGGCATATTGGCGGTCTGCTTGCTCCACGCTTCGGGCACCAGCATGGTTTTGGCCATAGGCGCGGTGCGGCCAGAGCGGACCAGCACCTCAAACACCGCATCCAGCGCGCCGGAATCCGATGTGCCGCCTGGGATGATCGGCTTGATGTCTTCGGCCATATCGCCAAAAGCACCCGAGGCCATGCGGATCTCGTGGCTTTTCATCCAGTTGACGTTGCCCTTGAGCGTGTTGATCTCGCCGTTATGGGCCAGCATGCGGAAGGGTTGGGCCAGCCACCACTGTGGGAAAGTGTTGGTGGAATAGCGCTGGTGGTAGATGGCAAAGGCCGATTCAAACCGCTCGTCCATCAGGTCGGGGTAGAAGGTGGCCACCTGTTCGGCCAGCATCATACCCTTGTAGATGATCGACCGGCACGACAAAGAGCACAGATACATGCCCTGAATGCCCGCCTTGGTCGCGGCTTTTTCGATCCGGCGGCGGATGATGTACAGTTCGCGTTCAAACTGCTCGGCATCCGCGCCGTTTTCGCAGCGGATCAGGATTTGTTCGATTTCAGGCCGCGTGGCCAGCGCCTTTTCGCCCAGAACCGAGATGTCCGAGGGCACATGACGCCAGCCGTAGATGTAATGGCCCATCCGCAGCACTTCGGTTTCCACAATGGTCCGGCAGGCTTCTTGCGCACCAAAATCGGTGCGCGGCAGGAAGACTTGGCCGACAGCGATCAGCTTGTTGACATCGGGTTCATGCCCCGTGCGGCGCACTTGGTCGTAAAAAAAGCGCACGGGAATTTGCACGTGAATGCCAGCCCCGTCCCCCGTCTTGCCATCGGCATCTACAGCGCCACGGTGCCAGACGGCCTTAAGCGCGTTGATCCCGTTTTCCACGACCTTGCGCGAGGGCTTGCCCGAAATGGCCACAACCAAGCCCACGCCGCAAGACGAATGCTCGTCTTCGGCCTTGTACAGGCTGTTGGCATCCATCCAAGCGCGCTTTGCCTCTTCGGCTGCAACCCAAGCTTCGTCATATTTGGTCATGATCAAGACCCTCCGAGAGATTTTGCAACGCTGTGGGGCAGACCCAGTGACGACATCTGCGCGTCACATTCAAACAGCGGTAAGGTTGAGGCGAAGCCGGGTTTGCCCGGGGTGATGAATTTCACGGGCGGTGTGTCAGATGGGGCCCAAGTGCCGTCTTCCATCTCCCAGTCGGCATGGCCCGAAAAGAATGTGCGCCAGTCTTCCGAGATATACTCATGCCCTTTGGAATGGCGCAGCACTTTGCCCGTATCGTCGGTTTGGGTGTATTCGTATTCGGTCTGCTTCAAGGTCACGCCGTCAATCGTGGCACTGTCGCCTGTCAGCTTGTCAAAGCCGCGAATGGTGGTGTGTTCGCCGTTGTCTTTGGTCAACGAAAAATCAAACGTATCCAGCCCCATGGCCAACAGTTCAGTAAAAGAGGCCGGATCGCGCGGCTTAGGGTCCATCACCTCTTTGGTGGCGGGGTTTATGTCGTAGCTTTCCAGCCATTGCGTGTCGCGGTCGATCTTGGACAGAAAATAAGGGCCGTCAGCGTCATAATCGGCGCGCCACTGGTCGCCTGCCGCATCGCCCTCGCAGGTGTAAAACTGCGAGACAAGGCAGCCGCGTGATTGCACGGTCAGATAGGTGGTGCAGCCCTTCGGCGGGGTGAAGGTGCCGGCAACGGCGGGGGTGGTCAAAAAAAGCAGGGGCAGAACAAGGCACTTCATGGGGAACTCCATCCGGATGTTCAGATATAGGCTTATTCCGCGGCCACAGCAGAGGGCTGGGCCAGATAGGACAGGATCGAGTCAGCCGCCTCGCGCCCGTCACGAATGGCCCAGACCACCAAAGACGCGCCGCGCACGATATCACCTGCGGCATAGACGCCGGGCAGATTGGTGGCATGGCTGCGGAAATCGGCCCTGATCGTGCCCCAACGGGTCACAGCCAGTTCCGGCACGCCCCAGAGCGCTTGCAGGTCTTCGGGTTCAAACCCCAAGGCTTGCACCACCAGATCGGCGGGTTCGGTGTAATCGGCGTCTTCGATCACCTCGGGCACTTGCCGCCCTGTGGCATCGGGCGCACCAAGGCGCATCTTTTGCACGATCACGCCGTCGACCACAGCGCCGCCGGTAAAGCCCTTGGGTGCAGAAAGCCAAACGAAATCAACGCCTTCTTCTTCCGCGTTTTGCACTTCGCGCTGGCTGCCGGGCATATTGGCCTTGTCGCGGCGGTACAGGCATTTGACTGATGTCGCCCCCTGCCGGATGGCCGTG
>JBAXLX010000319.1:0-4300 GCA_037134595.1 Pseudomonadota bacterium | reverse complement strand
GCACGAAACGAGATAACGAGGTGGGCGATGTATAAGAAAGGCGAGGTGTCTTACGAACCTCTTTCCCTTCCGGACCGCGTGCAACTGCCCGATGACGACGCACTTCAGGCGGCACTGTCCTTTCGGGACTATTTGCGCAAGCGCCATTCGGTTCGCGATTACTCTGATCGGCCAGTTCCCAAAGAGATCATAACGGCCTGCATTGAGGCTGCCGCGACGGCACCGTCAGGTGCCAATCATCAGCCGTGGCATTTCGTAGCCATCGCCAACCCCGAGATGAAAGCGAAAATTCGTGCAGCCGCCGAGGAAGAAGAACGCGACTTTTACGCTGGCGGTGCCGGGGATGAATGGCTTGCAGCCCTTGAACCGATTGGGACGGGCGTGTCAAAACCCCACCTTACAACCGCCCCATGGCTTATTGTTGTCTTTGCCCAGCGATATGGGGTGACGGAGGACGGCGAGCGTTACAAGAACTACTATGTTCCGGAAAGCGTTGGCATCGCCACCGGCATGCTCATAACTGCGATCCACCATGCAGGGCTTGTTTGCCTGGAGCATACGCCAAATCCCATGAAGTTCTTGCCTGAGTTGTGCGGCCGGCCAAACCACGAGAAGGCGGTTATGATCCTTCCAGTCGGGTGGCCCGCTGACAACGCGACTGTCCCCGCAGCAGCAAAGCGCAAGAAGCCTATCGCGGAAGTTTTGTCTGTGTTCGAATAGAAACGGCTCAAAACCCTTCAAACGCCCGCCTAGGTTTACTTCAACAGACCCAAAACCGATCTGTAGGTGCAGGCGGCATCTTAACTCTGCGGTAAGCCGTCCAAAGACGGGTGTGTGGTTCAGCGGGTGATTGATCCCTAACAGCTTCACCTGACGGCTTTATTCCAAATCTCAGCGCGAAATCCCGCGGTAGCGATCCAAGCTGCGCGGCCCAACCTAGGTGAAAATAGCCCATTGAATTGAATGGGCTATTTTGGCGGTTTCATTAGAGTTTCTTGGGCTCAGCCTATCGCCCCTTAAGCGCCGCACATCTCCCTGATCGTTTGCATCAGGAGTTTGTGCTCTGCGGGATACATTCGGCCAAGGTGGGCGAGGTGGTACATGTTGTGGCCTATGTGTTTAGTCCTGATCCACACGGTGAGATGCCGGACCATTAAGGATACGGACCGGTTGAACTCATCGCCACCTAGATGGGCGGAGTTCAAGCCTTTAATCACTCTGGTGCGTAGGTCGCCCATTTCTTCTGGTAGATCTGCCCCAGCCAGCTTTCGGGCTATTTCTTCCTGCCATAAACGAGCGGCACGATGTGAGTTCAGACCTTCCAGCAAAAGATCATCCCAAGCCGTTCTGGTCATGCGGAGCATGGGTTCGATTTCATCTTCTGACATTTTGATTGTTCCTTTTCGGGTGACATGCACACCGTTGTTCCGTGGAAAACTGGCGGCCCATTGGGCTATGCGAAGCGTGTTCAGTCCTCGAAGATCTTTGATCTGACCTCTAAGACATGCTTGCAGTTTCCTCGGTGAACAAACCCCTGGCAGCTGCATTCCAGGTGCCCTGCCCGCCCGAATGTCACAAGATACCGCGCCGATGGGTCGCGCGAACTGGTGAACTCCCATTGTCCCGTTTCCGCCAAAGGGCTGCTGGCGGCGGCAGCGCGAGGCCTGGCTGCGGCCAGCTTTTCAATGCGAAGGGCAACATCCCCTGTGGCACGGGCGGCACGTGCTTCTTCCATCAAGGCTGGGGCCAACTGTCGAAGGCCGTTTTGAATTTCCACGATCAGGCTGGTTTCTGGAACATCTTCGGCCTCGACTGCTGCAATCAGTTTGATCTTTTGCTCCAGAAGTTGAGAAATGTAGCTGTCCAGCGTGCCCGCCGCGACAAAGTATTCCACTGTGACCCGCTTGGTTTGACCCATGCGATAACAACGATCTTCTGCTTGGGCGTGGTTGGCAGGCACCCAGTCGAGATCTTGAAAGATCACATGCGTTCCCGCCGTCAGGGTGATGCCCACACCGCCTGCCACGATATTGCACAGAGCAACTTTGACCGATGCATCGCCTTGGAACCGATCAACCGCCGACATGCGTTTTTCGGGGCGGTCAGAGCCGGTGTTCGTTACAGCCGCGTCGCCAAACTTGACCTTGTGGCGTTCTATTCCGTCACTGAAGCAGGTGAACAAGACCACCTTCTCGCCGCTTTCGATTACATCGCGAATGCGCTCTTCCACGGCCGATTGCTTGGCCTTGTGCAGCGCCACTCGCACCTTGGTCAGGCGGGCCAGGAACTCTGTGTCATTGGGTTGTGATGGATCTGTGGCCGAATACCAGGCCAAGAACCCCTCGACCGCGTTAAAGGCTGCCTTGCTGGTCGAGATATCCACCGGCACCCAGCTGCGGATCTTGGGTGGCAGGTTCAGCACATCCTCTTTCCTGCGACGAATGGAAACTTCCTTCATCAGAAGATTCAATTCATCAAGGTTCGAGGCCCCGTTGGTGACCCAGCCATAGTCATTGCGGTAAGCATCGCAGTAGCGTTTGGCAAAAGACAAAAACGACCGTGCCGCAGGGTGACGCACGCAGCGCAAAAGGTTGAAAAGATCCTTGGGCCGGTTTGGCATGGGGGTGCCAGTCAGCAGAAACACGAAGTCTGGGCCCATGTCATTCGCTGGCGCATCAGCCTGCACGCCGAACAGTTTCAAGCACTGGTTGGTGCGTTGGCTGGCATTGCGGATGAAATGGGCCTCGTCGAGGATGACGCCCGCCCAATCCACAGCGTGCAACCGCTCAGCGTGTTTGCTCAGGATATCGTAGTTGACGATGATCCAGCGAGGCTGATCGACGGGTTCTTTGTCAACGCCGATCACTTCGATTGCTGCCGCAGGATCCACAAGGCGGATCTCCCGCGTCCAGTTCAGCTTCAAGGATGCGGGGCAGACCACAAGGATCGTCCCCTCTGGGGCGCCCAGTTCCATGGCCACGATGGCCTGACGGGTTTTACCAAGCCCCATGTCATCGGCCAACAACACCCGGCGTTTAGACAGAAGGAAGGCTACACCATCCGCCTGATGCGGATAAAGGCTGCCGGGAGCGATCTTGTCGATGCCAGCCAAGTTCATGAGAGAAAGCGCAGTCGTAGTCATTTTGAGTACTCCACCTCTTTAGTGCTTTAGCCGGATGGCAGGGCGCACAAGCTGTTGATCAAATGCCCGTTTGGATGAGATTGGCCCCCGTGTCGGGGTGCCGCAGTTTGATGTCGTCAAAGACGAAAAAACCTCCTTCGTTTCCGAGGAGGCTGACTGTGCTTACGACCTTTGGTTGCCACCTTGGCCGCATCCTCTTGCGAGAAACCACCTTGCCGGTCCGGCAGGTTGGCGCGGGCGTCAGCCCAACTCTTGATGCAGAGCACACCATACTACTTCCCACCGAAATGTCAAGGTCGCGCTGTGTCGTGTCGACACGACAACCCTAGCAAACGGGAAAATCGCGGCAAACATCTTCAGATCCTGAAGGTGTTTTCCTCCACACCGCGCAGTCCCGGCAGAAATATCGGGTCCAAGCCCGTTCAGCATCTTGCCATGCACGCACACCGACGCCACCCTGTGTCCATGATACACCTCAAGCCCCTGCCCGATGACGTCGCCATCCTGGACCAGTCCCATATCTTTCGCGGGGCACGGTTGATCTTGGGCTATGTGGCCGAACATGGGGCAATCCCGCTGACGCCATCCAAAGCCTTCAAGCGTGTTTTCGTGAACTGGGCGGCAGAGGCGTTTGTTTGGCCGCATTGGACGGTGGCTGACCTCTACAGCGTCAACAAGGTGCTGAACGAATACGATTTTGGGCCGCTGGAAGTGCTGCACCACCTGCTGATCGATCTCAAACTTGGCCGTCACTACAAGGGCACGTTCCGTCTGACCAAGGTGGGTCAAGGTCTGGTGGAAAAACCCAAAGACCTGTTTGAAATCTTGGTGCCGTTCTTCTTGTTCAACGTGAACCACGGCTATTATTCGCGGTTTGAGCATGAGCCGTTTCGCGATTGGGATGCCGGATTGAACGTGCTGAACATAGAGGCGGAGAATGGCGTATCCTTGGGCGAATTCTGTGCCGCACTCTATGGACCTGTGACCCGCGACCGAGAACAACAATGGCGGGTTGAAAGTGAGCTTTACACCGGCATCCTGCGGCCGCTGTGTTGGGCTGGGCTCTTGGAAGAACACCGCAGCCGAGGCGGTGGATTAGGGGATAATACCTATCAGAAGACGGCACTTTGGCCGGAGCTATTTGCTTTACAGACCGAT
>JBAXLX010000318.1:0-4301 GCA_037134595.1 Pseudomonadota bacterium | reverse complement strand
CACGACCTGGGCACCGATTTCCCGCAATTCGGCCGGGGTCATGGCTTTTACGGTGCCGTAGGTGCCTACGGGCATGAAGACGGGGGTTTCGACGGTGCCGTGGTGAAGGGTCAGCTTGGCGCGGCGGGCGCGGCCGTCGGTGCTGTGCAGTTCAAATTGCATGGCGAGCAGCGCTCGCGCGCGACGTTGAGGGGGTGATTAAGAGATGCAAATTGGGTGGTACGCTTGAGATCGGACTGACGGCGATTCGATCTAGAACCAAACGCGGACTTGGCGGTCTTTGGATTGGAGGCTTGCGAGAAGAGTGAATTATGCAGCAAGCGCTTATGTCCAAGCCAGACGCGAGGTGCAACACGGTTCGCCAAGATCCCACGCGGTCGCCAGGGAACAACAGCCGCGCACGGATCTAGATCCGTTTCCGTCTTGACAGGGACGCATCATTTGTACCCCGGGTAATTCCCTTGATCGGACGTGCTAAATGAAACTGAAACAAGAATCTACAATGAATGTTCATCCAAAGTAGACGATTTTGATCGAGAATGCCTATGGACCACGAAAGCGATGCCGTTATCCTGCCTGGTTTGCCATGCAATTCATCGGGTGTGTGGAGTGCTCGATTTTCCGTAAAGACTGCAGAGGCGAAGCTGCTCTTGAACTCAACACCAAGGATTTCAGCATCACGCGTCGCGGCGATCTTAGCAGCGAGCGTTTTTGTTTGGTTAGCCGACCCAGTTGCTGCCACCCCAGAGAAGGCAGCGGTCTTCTACGAGGACGCGCTTAAGCGTTTCGATCGTAACGACATCGAGGGTGCGATCGTTCAACTCAAGAATTCGATCCAGCAGGACAACAAGTTGTTGGCTGCACATATGTTGCTGGGCAAAGTGTTGGCTAGAAGCGGTGATGTTAGGGGCGCGGAGGCGGCATTTGAGGAATCGCTCAAGCAAGGCGTGAGCCGGGCTGAGGTCGCACTTCCGCTGGGCAGAATCTATATAGCTTTAGGCAAGCCTGCCTTGGCGATTGATCGATTTCCGCTCACCGGGATACCGCCTGCATTGCAGGTAGAGATCTTGGCAATGCGCGGTACGGCGTTTTCCGAGATGGGCAATCCGCGGGAAGCGGCACGTGCATTTGAAGAAGCGCGCAGGGTCGACCCGAATTCCGCAATTCCGCTGATCGAAGAAATACCGACGCTTATGCTATCCGGGCAAAAGGAACAGGCACGGAAACTCGCTGCGAGGGCAATACAACTTGCGCCGAAGAATGCGTCTGCGTGGGGCATGCAGGCTTCGATGCTGCATGATTCGCTCGATGTGACCGGTGCTTTGGCGGCATATGCCCAGGCGCTAACGCTTGATTCACAACAGGTTGACGCACGGGTGGCCCGGGCGGGCTTGCTGCTAGATATCAACCGCGATGCCGACGCCGCGAAAGACCTGGAATTTCTTGCTGGCATCGCACCCGAGGAGCCCCGTGCAGCGTATTTGCGTGCGATGCTGGCGTCCAAAAAAGGCGATAGCGTTGCAACCAAGAAACATCTCGGCGAGGCTGCGGGAGTGCTGGACGCTGTACCGCAGTCATGGCTGAACAATCGTGAGCAACTGATGATGCTTGCGGCGCTGTCACATCATGGTCTGGCAAACTTTCAAAAGGCGCGCGAGTATTTGGATATCATCGTATCCCGCTACCCGCGCAACGAAAGCGCGAAGAAACTGTTGGCTTCGATTCATGTACAGGCACGGGATTATTCGCGAGCGCTTCCTCTGCTTGAGGCACTTCAAAAGAGCTTTCCCAGTGACCCACAGATCATGTTTCAGTTGGGAACGGTCTATCTTGGGCAACGTCGTTTTCTGGCTGCGTCCGAGTTACTTGAGCGTGCCGCAACCCGAACGGGGAGTTCGGATGCCAGTCGCGCACTGGCTTTCAGCCAGATTGGGTTGGGTCGCGATGACCTGGGGCAAGCGACTTTGGAAAAGTTGTTTGCGGCAAATTCGGGGGATGTAGAGGCTGGCATGGCATTGGCAACCTTGTATCAGCGCCGTAAGGAGCCGCAAAAGGCTTTAAAAACAGCTGAAGCTATGGTCCGTAAGTCGCCTTCTAATCAGGTTCTTGGCAATTTTCTGGCGGCGTTGAAGGGGGCAAACGGCGATCCCGCAGGTGCACGCGCGATATACGAGCAGATTCTTGCGCGCAATCGCCTGTTTAGACCCGCATTGCTCAATCTCGCAAAACTTGATGCGTCGGAAGGCAAGTTTGATGTTGGTCGGCAGCGTCTAGCGCCAATTCTTGCTAAAGATTCGGCCGATATCGACGCACTCTACGAGCTTGGTATGCTCGAGCGAGCAGCAGGCCGGCCCGTGGAGGCGACCCGACATCTCAAAAAGGCGGCTGAGGCCCAGCGACGCGATACACGCCCCGGTTTGGCCTTGGTGGATTTGCAGATCGGGCAGAAGCAAGCCGAACAGGCCATCGCTACCGCGAAAGAGCTGGCTTCAAAATTTCCTGACGACTTGGGTATTCAGCTTGCGCTTGCGCGGAGCTACATTGCGCAGGGCGACATGGGAAATGCCCGTAACTTGTTGCAAGCGGCAACGCGCATGGCAGAGTTCGATGCAGATTTGCAGGTCGTCATCGGGAGCCTTCAGATACAGGCTGGCAACCCGGATGGCGCCGCTTATAACGTGCAAAAAGCGCTGCAAGGCCGTCCTGACGATTTTGGTGCGCTTCTATTGGCACTCGACGTTGAGATCCTTCGAAAGGACTATGGCAAGGCAGATGCCGTTCTGCGGCAAATGACCTCAAAACATCCGGGCCGCGTCGAAACCACCCTGAGTGGCGCGGCGCTGGCCATGAAACGCGGTGAAATCCCCGCTGCAATCGCGGCGTACCGCACTGCGCTCACCCGTGAGGAATCCACGGCAATCGCCTTGAAATTGGCCCAAGCCTATTTCGCCGCGGGCGACGCTGCGAAAGCGGCGGCCTTTCTCGAATCGTGGGTGGCGAAGCGACCGAAGGATATCGCCGCCATGAAGGCGCTGGCGGAAGCCCAGTTTCGCGCCGGTCAGTTGGCGACTGCGCGGCTGAGCTACGTGCGTGCTCTCGCGGCTGACCCCAACGACGCCCCTGCACTAAACAATTTTGCCAATTTGCTTCACAAATTAGGGGATGACGGTGCTGCGGCCGCGGCGGAAAAAGCGCTGAAACTCGCACCTGGCGAACCGGCTTACTCTGATACCTTAGGTTGGATATTGGTGCAAACCGGTAAAGTCTAGGCGGGGATTCGTTACCTGCGCGAGGCGCGTCTGCGCAGCCCCGAAAACGTCGAGATCCGGTTTCACCTTGCCTCGGCACTAGCGAAGATCGGTCGCAAAGAAGAAGCTAAGGGAGAGCTTGTGGCCGTGCTGAAAAGTCAGGATAGGACATCGTTGGCTGACGATATCGCGCGGCTCAGTAAAGAATTGGGTCTCTAGGGTTTCGCATTTCGTGTCGAATTCCTTTACAGTGCGACGCTCACGCGGCGATGATTAAATTGTAAACCATTGATATTATTGAAATAATATATCTGGCCTGAACTTTGCTTTAACTGGTTTGAATTGTTATAGGAACCGCCAAAAAATGAAACTCGCCTCCACTTTATTTGCTGTCGCCATGCTCGGTGTAGCTGGTCAAGCTAGCGCGGTGTCGACCTGGACTTGGACATCCACTACGCAACTGACTGGGCTTTTGGGTACCGGTGGAGCGGGCGTGCCCAATCCGACGGTGGTTGCCTCCGGTTTTTCCAACACTGACGGTACTTTGAACGCTGCTCCCGGTACGCTCAAAATCGAGACTGCATATTCGACAACTGTATATAGCGGCGGCATAGGTGTGCGTAATCGAGACGACTGCGCTTTGACCTCGAATGCGGCGGGATGTGACACTCTCGAAAACACCACGCCCGAGCACTCGACCGACAACGCCCAACGTTTGGACATGATCTTGTTGACGTTCAGCCAGCAGGTGAGGTTGACCAGCATGTCGATTGGTTGGTCGCAGACTGACTCTGACATGACTGTTCTGGCGTATGGCGCTTCTACCACCGGGGTTGGTGGTGCTACTTCAGTCACCACTGTCAGGAACAACCTTGACGGAAACGGCGTTTCTGCCAATGCCAAGACGTATTCACAACTGACTTCCTCTGGGTGGTCGCTTATTGGCGACTACGACAATGTTTCGGCTGTGGCTTCCGGAGGATCGATTTCGGGCACCAAGAGCATTAATGGTGGGAATCTTTATTCCTCGGCCTGGCTGATAGGCGCTTACAA
>JBAXLX010000317.1:0-4318 GCA_037134595.1 Pseudomonadota bacterium | reverse complement strand
CGACCCGAAAGGCAATCTGGGCGGGTTTTGCCTGATCTAGAAGGTCTCGCGCCTTGGGGCCCTTGTCCAAGTCGCTCGCTGATAGGCACGTCCCTATTTGGGGCAAATTAGGTCCGGGGCCAGTGAGGGAAATCGTGATCGCCGCAGTGCGCCGCAGGCCTTGTGCTGCAGGTTTGCCCTGCAGCGTCAGCGTTACCTTCTGGGACAGGACAGTGCCTTGCTCGAGCTTGTAGGGCCATGGCTCAAGAAGGCTGCCGGAGTAGGTCTTGAAAGATGCGTCCATCCAGTTGCGGTGGTCTTCCATTTCGAAGGCAGAACCCTCCATAGCAACTTTCGCCGTTAGCCCGGGTGCGGCTGCATGGGCGATCCACGCGAGTTTCATCGCTGGCTGACCCGGACTGATCATTTCTGGAAAGGTGAAAGCTTCGCTAGTTCCGTCTGGATGCCCGATCGACCCTGACTGGCACGCTGCACTGTTGATCGGGTGAAGAATGACAAACCCGGTCCTATTGGTCAGGAACATGGTATTGGCAGTGGCCTGTGCCGAAAACTCAAGCCTACCATCGGGTTGCCCGATAATCTTGGCGGCCATCGTCAGGGATTGGATGTCATCTGAGATGTCCGCCTCAAAGCTTACACAAAACGTCCGGCCCAAATGGTCAATCTCAAGCGCGGTGATGTGCGGCTTATAGGTGCCCCATTGAGCATCGCGCGCCAAAAAAGCGATGCCGCGCAGCACTTCGACCCCGCCATATCTGATCTGCCGAAGAGCTCCATCCTCAAGGATCGCGGTCAGATCACCTGCGCGCAATACCACTGATTTCACTAGATTTTCCGATGTGCCAAAGATCTTCATTTTGTTCATGAAGTGAACTTCCTCATGCCTTGTGGAATTTCAAGAAAATTGGGGACGCACGCTATTATGCGTTTCGGCAGCGAGATACGCAGCTTCAACCAAAGCAAAAGTTCGCAAGTTATCTTCCCCAGACGTATCTGCCGGGCGCCCTTCAAGAAAGCGTTGAAGAAAATGGGAATTGGCGTGCAACACAGCCTCTTGCGAAACGTGCCAAGGCGCCGCGGTCCAAGGCAGAAGAGGGGAGCCTATATCCTTTTCATAGCTCTTGCCATGCGAGGTCACGACGACGCGTTGCCCAGGTAGCAGGATCACCGACCCTGCCGAACCCTCAATCTCTAAGAGAGTTTCCGGAAAAACGTCTGGGAGCCGCTTCGCCTCATATGTTGCTTCAACCAGAGACACCACGCCAGACTTGTGGCGCAGCATCATAGAGGCTGTATCTTCGCCCACGATTGCTGGATTGCGTTTCTGGGTCTCACACGAAATGCGATCCACCTCGCCTAGGAAGAACCGAGCCAGATCGAGAACATGTATCCCCGAATCGAGGATGCACAGTCGCGGCTCTTTGGCGAGGTAGGGCTGATTCTCATAGATGTCGAAACCGGTGCGAAAGCTCAGGCGGGCCCAGGAGATCGCGCCTATCTCGCCTGCATCGAGGATTGCCTTGATGCGGCGCATGGTTGTGCCAAAGCGGAAATTCTCGTGTACGGCAAGCCAGATGCCCGCGCTGCGTGCAGTTTCGACGATGGCAACGCAGTCTGCGAGAGTTGGCGCAAATGGCTTTTGCACAATCGCACCAATGCCGCGCGCTGCAGCCTTGGCTGCAATTTCGAGGTGGCTGCCAAGACGAGTTGCGATATCAACAAAATCAAGCTCTTCAGCATCAAGCATCTCTTCGACAGAAGTATAGGACCTTGCGCCGAACTGCTGGGCCGCGGCTTCAGCGCGCCCCGCGTCGATGTCGCAAACCGACACCAAATTAGCGCCAGAAGAGCGGAGGTCTGACCATGCGTGAAGATGGTTTTGAGCGTAAAATCCACATCCGATCATGCCGATGTTGGCAACCGTCTTAATGATCATTCTTCGCTCCATTTTGGTATGACAGGTTATATTGGCATGCTATCAGATTGACAGGCCAAATCAAGATTGGTAGGCATTTCTTGTGGGGAGAAATCTGAAACAATTCTCGGCCCTGGACAAAATGGGAGGAATAAAAGATGCGGATGAAAGTTGGCTTGCTGTCTGTTCTGCTTGGTACTGCCATCGGGACGATCGCTTTTGCTGGAGATAAAATTGTGATCGGGTACGCGGCCCCTGATCTCGCTGGGGGTCAGGCCCAAATCGAGGCCGGATTTGCAGCCGGTGCCGATGCCCACGGCTGGGAAGTTGTGGCCGTGGCCGCTGGCGGCGACGCACAAAAGCAATTGAATGATATCAATGACTTCATTGCTCAGGGCGTTCAAGCCATTGTGGCTGTTCCTGTTGATAGCGCCGGCATCTGCGTGGCTGTGCAGGCCGCCAAAGATGCAGGCATTCCCTTCTATACAATTGACCGCGCGCCAACAGGCTGCGCAATCGATATGACAGTTCTGTCGGACAACTACCTTGGCGGCAAACAAGCAGGCGAGGCGATGGTTGCACACCTGAAGGAAAAGAATGGCTCAGAAAAGGGAACCGTTCTTGAAATCACGGGTAACCTTGCCCAAAACGTCGCTCAACTGCGCGGCGCAGGCTTTGATGACGTTCTCAAGCAGTACCCGGACATCACGTTGATCGTGAAGCCTGGTGACTGGGATGCGGCCAAAGGCGTCGAGATTGTACGCGATGTTGCATCGACCGAAGCTGTGGATGGCATCTACATGCATTCAGACTGCGTCTATAGCGCTGGAACCGTCCAGACGCTCAAAGAGATCGGAAAGTTCGCGCCTGTAGGCGACCCCGCCCACGTCTTTGTCGCAGCGATCGACGGCTGCTCGGACAATCTTGCACTCATCCGTGAAGGGTCAACAGACCAAACGTCTGCTCAGCCAATCCCGGACTTTGGGACCCTTGTCGCCATGTATATCGACAAGAAACTGAAAGGTGAAGCGATTGAACCCGGCGAAGTGGTACAAGAAGGTGCCTTGTGGTCGCCAGCTCAGTTGAAGATGACCGACAGCGGGTTGCAGCTTTTGCTGAGCACCACGTCGGTTACAAAGGCGAATGTTGATGAGCCCGGGCTTTGGGGGAATACAAAGTAACTTACCTCGATGCCAAAGTCGCGGCATCGATCTTTTGGGGGCGGCGAAAATTTGCGTCGCCCCCATCAACAAACTAGAAGCCGGAGATAAACCAGATGGCGTCTGAAACGGCCGAGAACGTGGTCGAATTGCAGGGTATAACCAAGTCATATCCGGGCGTTGTGGCGTTAGACAGCGTATCCTTCGATGTCAAAGTGGGCGAAGTTCATGCGTTGGCCGGCAAGAATGGCGCTGGCAAATCCACGCTGATGCAAGTTTTAAACGGGCTTTGCCTTCCCGATACTGGCGTGATCCGAATTCGAGGAACAGAGTTTTCGGGATTAACGGCAGCGCGGGCCAAGCGCGAAGGCATTGCCCTTGTCGCGCAGCATGCAAAATTTGTGCCCGGCCTCTCCATTGCCGAAAACCTTTGTCTTGGCGCCGTCCCCTCCAAACGCGGCTTGGTCGACTGGGGGGCAGTTTATGCAAGTGCAGAAGAGAAGCTTGCGCGGTTTGGCTTGGACATTGACGTGCGCCAGCTTATGGAAATGACCTCAGTCGCCGAACGCCAGATGATAGAAATCGCACGCGCTCTGTTTGCCAATGCCTCTGTGGTCATCCTTGATGAGCCCACGGCCCCTCTACCCAAACGCGAAGTAGAAAAGCTGTTCAGTTTTGTGAGAAACCAAAAAAAAGAAGGTGCGTCATTCATCTATATTTCGCACTACCTTGATGAGATTTTCGATATCGCCGACCGCGCCACGGTTCTCCGCAACGGCAAGGTCGTTGGGGCCGCTGCTGTCGCGGATCTGACCCAACAGGAACTGGTGCATATGATTAGCGGCGCATCGATCAAACGCTTCACGCGCGAGAGCGCAACCATCGGGGAAGAGGTGCTTGGAACCAGAAACCTGACACGCGACAAAGCCTATTACGATATCAATTTATCGGTTCGCGCCGGCGAAGTTGTGGGCTTGACAGGGTTGGAAGGAAGCGGTCCAGGCGCCTTGGCTCGCGGATTGTTCGGACTTGAGGAGATGGGTTCAGGACAGGTGATGATCGACGGGAAATCCTTTGAAGGTGGTAGCCCTTCACAGGCATTGAAGCACGGCTTGGCTTATTTACCCCGAGACCGACATGGCTTAGGAATAGTTGGGATCTTGTCAGTCAGGGAAAATGTTTCGCTATCAGTCCTAGATCGCCTCAAGAGTGCGCTCGGTCTGGTGGATCGCACCAAAGAACG
>JBAXLX010000316.1:0-4319 GCA_037134595.1 Pseudomonadota bacterium | reverse complement strand
CCTGCGCGGAGTTTGGCATAGGCTTGGTCGGCCGAGCTTACACCGCCCACGCCGATCAGGGGCAGTGTGCCGCCCGTCAGCTTGGACAGTTGCGCCAGAACGCGGGTGGATTTTTCAAAAAGTGGCGCGCCAGACAAGCCACCCCTTTCTGCGGCTTGCGAGGAGCGCAAGCCATCCCGCGATAGGGTTGTGTTGGTGGCGATGATGCCCGACAGGCCGGACGACAGTGCCACCTCGGCCAAGGCCGCGAGGTCGTCGGGGGCAAGGTCGGGGGCGATTTTTAGGAAGATCGGGATCGGGCGCGGCAAGTTGGCGCGGACTTGCATCACACCGTCCAGCAACGCAGCCAAAGCCGCAGGCCCCTGCAAATCGCGCAGCTTTTCGGTGTTGGGCGACGAGACATTGACCGTGGCAAAATCGACATGCGGGCCGCACAGTGCCAGCACCCTTGCAAAATCAGCGGCACGGTCGGTCGAGGTTTTGTTGGCACCCAGATTGATCCCCACCGGCACGGCCCCGCGCTTGTGCGCCGCAAGGCGGGCCGCTATGGCGCCAGCGCCTTGGTTGTTAAAGCCAAATCGGTTGATGGCGGCGTGATCCTCGGTCAGGCGAAACAGGCGGGGTTTGGGGTTGCCCGGTTGGGGCAAGGGGGTGGCGGCCCCCACCTCGATAAAGCCAAAGCCTGCGCGCGACAGGGGCCCTAGGGCCACGGCGTTCTTGTCATAGCCTGCGGCAAGGCCGACAGGGTTTAAAAGCTCCATCCCCGCCACTTGAGTTTTCAGCCTTGGGCTGGTGACCGGCCCGGGCATCGGGGCCAGACCAAGGCGCAGCGCTGTCAGTGACAACCCATGCGCCGTTTCAGGATCAAAGCTGTGCAGTGCGGCAAGGCCCAGGCGTTCAAACCCTGTCAAAATATGCCCTCGGGAAAGATGTGACCCGTGGCCCCCAAGGGCAGGCTTTTGTCCCAAAGCACATCGGCCATATCCAGAGCGCGGTACAGATGAGGAAAAAGGGCACCACCGCGCGACGGCTCCCATGTCAAGGCGGGGCCAAGGCGGTCACTGTCTAGGGCCAAAAGCACCAGATCGCTGTCGGTGGCAAAATGCTTCGCCGCCGTTTCGGCCACTTGGGCCGCAGTGGAAAAGTGGATATAGCCGTCTTGCACATCAATCGGCGCGCCCGTTGTGGTGCCTACCGCGCGAAAGGCCACCCATTCGGGGCGGCGGAAGATTTTATAGATGAGCATGCGGCCCCCGTGGTAAGATGCTGGTGCGTGATGCCTGATGGCTGACGGGCGGTCAACCTTGCGTCATACCCGTGTCATCGAAGGGGTGCAGGATTTGTATCGCCCCATGCAGGCCCAGCGCCCAAACACCCTTTGATGGAGATCCGATATGTTTAAATTCCTATTGACCGTTGCGGTTCGCGCCCTGACCGCTGCCCCCCTGACCGCTGTCCCTCTCATGGCTGATCCCGTCAAGATCACCCTGCTGGGTGTGGGCGATGTGTACAACTTTGCCGGCGATGGCACCCAAGGCGGCTTTGCCCGCTTGAACGCCGTGGCCAAGGCCGAACGCGCCGCCAACCCCAACATGCTGTATCTGTTTGACGGCGACATGCTGTCGCCCTCGCTGTTGTCGGGGTTTGACAAGGGGCAGAACACCATTGATCTGACCAACCTTGTCCCCTTTGATCTGGCCGTTCCGGGCAACCACGAATTCGACTTCGGGCCGCAGAATTTCGCTGAAAAGCTGGCGGCGTCCAAGTACCCATGGTCGGCGATCAACATCACCAACAAAGACGGCTCGCCCATCGCTGGCTTGGGCGGTGTGGTTGTCAAAGAGATTGCAGGCGTGAAGATCGCGCTTATTCCGGTGTCGCAAGACACCTCGCCCGAGGTCTCGACCACGGGTGATCTGGTGTTCTTGCCCACGGTTGACACCGCCATTGCTGCCGCCAAGCAGGCCCGTGCCGATGGGGCGGATTTGGTTGTGGGCCTTGTGCAGACGAATATCTACAACGATCTGGACTTGATCCATTCCAAGGCGTTTGATGTTGTGCTGTCGGGCGACGACCATTCTTACGGCACCTCTTATGATGGCATCACGGCCTATGTCGAAACCTCGATCGACGCGCGGCTGTTGTCGCCTTTGGACCTGATGGTCAATGTCAGCGAAAAAGACGGCAAGCGCGTGGTGAAATGGACCCCGTCTTTCCGCTTTATCGACACGGCGACCGTCACGCCCGACCCCGACTCTCAAGCGCTGGTTGATACGATGCAAAAGGGGCTGGATGACACGCTGAACGTCACGATCGGCACCACGACAACTCCGCTCGACAGCCGCCGCAACGTGGTGCGGGGCGCGGAATCGACCATGGGCGATCTGATCACCGATGCGATGCGTCTGCAAAGCGCGGCCGATGTGGCGCTGATGAACGGCGGCGGCATTCGGGCCGACCGGACCTATGACGCGGGTGCCACTCTGACACGGCGCGATATTCTGACCGAACTGCCCTTTGGCAATACGCTTGTCGTGGCCGAGCTGACCGGCGCGCAGCTGGCTGAGGCTTTGGAAAACGCCGTGTCGCAAGTCGAAAAGGGCGCAGGCCGTTTTGCGCAAGTGTCTGGCCTGACCGTGGTCTATGACCCCAAGGCCGAAGCTGGCAAGCGTGTGACAGAGGTTACGGTGGCGGGTGCTGCACTTGATCCGGCCAAGGTCTATAAGGTTGCGATGAATGATTACATGCTGGGCGGCGGCGATGGGTATAAGATGCTCAAAGGGGCCAAGCAGGTCGTCATCGAAGGCACCGGCGCTTTGGTGGCCAAGGTGGTGATGGACTATGTCGAAAAGGCAGGCAGCGTGCAGCCCACGGTTGAGGGCCGCATCAAAGCGCTGGGCCAATAACTTAGGCCAATGATCTGGGCGGCATGATCTCGCCCGTATGACCCAAGCGCAAGGCAGGCCCCCCTGCCTTGCGCTTTTTTCTTTACACAAGGGCCGGCCTTGCCTATCAGACCTGTTATGAAACAGCGCACCGCCCTCTTGCCGACCCTGCGACGCCGACGCGTCACCGCGTAAGCGCGTTTCATCTGGCCTATCTTGGGGCAAAACCCTCCAAAGATCGTTGACCTTTGCGCCCGTCTTTGGCACCCCTTGCACTTCCGCTAAAGGACTTCACCCATGATCACCCCCGTCCTGCCGACCTATAACCGCGCGCCTATGGCATTTGTGAAGGGCGAAGGCTCTTGGCTGACAGCCGAAGATGGCAAACGCTATCTTGATCTGGGCGCGGGCATTGCCGTCAACGCCTTGGGCCATGCCAACCCCGATCTGGTGGCGGCGCTGAGCGAACAGGCGGGCAAGCTGTGGCATGTGTCGAACCTCTACCGCATTCCGCAGCAGGAAAAGCTGGCCGAGATGCTGGTCGATAAGACCTTCGCCGATACGGTGTTTTTCACCAATTCCGGCACCGAGGCGGCGGAACTCGCGATCAAAATGGCGCGCAAGTACCATCACGATAAGGGCCAACCACAGCGCACGCAGATCATCACCTTTGAAGGGGCGTTCCACGGGCGCTCAACCGGGGCGATTGCGGCGGCGGGGTCGGAAAAGATGGTCAAGGGCTACGGCCCCCTGATGCCGGGATTTGTGCAATTGAAATGGGGCGATCACGAGGCGCTGCGCGCGGCGATCACCGATCAGACCTGTGCCGTGATGATCGAACCCGTGCAAGGCGAAGGCGGCATTCGCACCGTGCCCGATCAATGCCTGAAGGGCCTGCGCGATCTGTGCGATGCCACCGGCACCCTGTTGATCTTTGACGAGGTGCAATGCGGCATGGGCCGCACCGGCAAGCTTTTTGCCCATGAATGGTCGGGCATCACGCCCGACATCATGATGGTTGCCAAAGGCATTGGCGGCGGCTTTCCTTTGGGGGCCGTGCTTGCCACCGAAAACGCGGCCTTTGGCATGGTTGCGGGCACGCATGGCTCCACCTATGGCGGCAATCCCTTGGCCTGCGCTGTGGGGGCAAAGGTGATGGAAATCATCGCCGATGACACCTTTTTGGCCGAGGTGAACCGCAAATCGGCCCTGCTGCGCCAAGGACTGGAAAGCTTGGTCGCGGCCCACCCGACTCTCTTCGAAGCGGTGCGCGGCGAGGGTTTGATCCTTGGCCTCAAATGCAAGGCGCTCAACAGCGATATCGTCAAAGCGGGCTATCAGGCGGGAGTCTTGACCGTGCCCGCCGCCGATAACGTCATCCGCCTTCTGCCCGCGCTCAACATCCTCGATGCCGACATTGCCACGGCGCTGGCC
>JBAXLX010000315.1:0-4331 GCA_037134595.1 Pseudomonadota bacterium | reverse complement strand
CGGATTTGAGCTCGGTGCCGCGCTCGGCAAGGAAGGCCGCAAAGGCGGTGCGCAAGTCACGGTGCGTATCGGTTGTGGGGGCGGGGCTGGGGCCAAAGCGGGTTTGCCAGATTTGGGTGAGCGGCGTGAGAGTTTCGGTCAGCAAGGGCAGTTCGCGGGGGATCAGGTCGCCCCAGATCGGGCCTGTGGGCGGTTGCACGATGCGCGCCTGTGGCCAATGGGCGGCAGGTGCTGTCTGCCAATCATCTGATTGGCGCATATCGCGCTGCTCGACCCCCGTGCCATAGATCGACACGCGCGGGACGAGCGGGCTGTAAGAGGCATCGCGCTTGACATGCCAGTGGCGGTCAGAGGGGGTGATTTCGCCATCAATCGTAACCCAGCCGATCCAGCCCATGGCCGCGCGGTGAACATAGGCGAAATGCGAATAGCCCGGGCTGTAAACTTGCACCGCCAGATGGTTGGGGCCGGCGCGCAAAAGGGGGGTGATATCCAGATCATCCAGCGCCATCGCATCGGGCCAAGACCGCGCGGGGCCGCGGGCCACATAGGTGCCGTTGATCCACAGCTTATAACGGCTGTCGGCGGTCAGGACAAAGCGCGCCTTGGCGGGGGCCCTTTCCAGCACCAGATCGCGGCGGAAGTTCATGTAAACCTAGGCCAGATCAAAGGGATGATCCGACCCGATCCAGACAGAACCCTCGGGGATGGGCAGGGTCATGCGGCCAAGGTGCCGTACAGCGGGGCCAGTTTTTGCACCACGCGGTAGGCATGGATCAGGCGGGCGGGCGGGATATCGGGCTGGATGAAATGCCCGCCGTTGAAGATAAAGCCCCCACCGGGCGCATAGATGGCAAAGCGTTGGGTGATGTAGTCTTCCAGTTCATCGCCTTCAAACTTCAACAGCCCGTCGATCACATCCAAAGAGCCATAAATCGTGATCTTATCGCCCCATTTCGCTTTCACCTCGCGCGGGTCCATCCCGGCGCTTTCTTGCACGGGATGCCACGAGGTATAGCCCATCTCGATAATGTCATCGACGATTTGCAGGATATAGCCGTCGGAATGCAGGTTCACCGGCAGGCCCCGGCTGCGGGCGTGCTGCACCACGCGCATCGCATAGGGTTTGATCAACTTGCGCCACGATTTGGGTGAAAACAGCATGGTGCCATTGCTGCCCCAATCGTCGGACAGGGTCATCATATCCACCCCCGCCTCGATCAGATTGTCGACCTGCACGCACATCCAATCAGCGTATTTGTCAAACCACGCGGCCATGCGGTCGGGCTGCCCGCCCAGATGCATCCAGCAATTCTCGATGCCAAGGAAGGAAGACGTCCCTTCCACCATGCCCCAGCAATGCGCCAAAACCGCGCGTTTGCCTTTTTGCTGGGCGACGGCGGTGGCGATATTGGTGCCGCCAAAATCGTAGTTCCAAGCGGAGTAGTTCAGCCATTTGGGGTCTTTGGGGTCTTCAAAGGACAGGCTGTCCAATTCCATAATGTCAAAGCGGCGGCCGTATTGGTTGGGAAAGGGCATCAGGCCGACAAAGACATCGACGCCGAATTCTTCCATGAACTTTTCGCGCGGGCCATAATCGGCTTCGAGCCGTTCCAGAAACTGCTTTTGATACAGCCAGCAGTCAATCGGCGTGCGGTCGGTGGGTTGGCGGTTGATCGTGGCCATCACGCGGTCTAGCGAGTTCATGCTTGCTCCAATACCAACATACGCCGCCAATCGGAGAGGTCGACCGTGTCGACAAAGCCCGAATGGAAGGATTCCCAATGCACCTGTTCCCACTGCGGGATCAGGGTTTTAATCTCGGCCGGACATTTCTGGATCAGCTCGGCATAGGCCGATTCCAAAAGCCGGTAGCCCGAGGTGTCTGACGCCTTGTAGCGCGGATGCGGGGCGATCAGGCCGTCTTCGACCATAGCGGCGTCGAGAATATCTGACATGTCGTGCAATAGGTGCAGCTTTTCGTCCCAGCCGGTCGACAAAAGCGGGGCCTTTTGCACGATATGTGCCAGACGCGCGCCCATGCGGGGCAGGCGGTGGAACATCTCGGTCAGCCATTTGTCGTAAGGGTAATAGGTGCGGTCCAGCATAAACGCCATCTGCACCCCCCAGCGCAGACTGCGCGCAAAGGTGGTCGAGGCATAAAGCGTGTTGTCGCGCAGCAAGGCGCGTTTAAGCGCATAGACCCCCATCCCCGAGAAATAGCGCGACCAATGGGCCAGACGGCGCAGGCGGACGGGTTCGGGGTAATAGGCCAAAAGGCTGGCGCGGATGGTGGAAAACCGCGCCGAAGGGTCGTGCCAGACCTCGCCTGCCACGATGTGGGTGATATCTTCTTCGGGGATTTGCAGCCAGTCGGTCAGGCTTTGCGGCGCATCGGATAGGCCGATGGTGGACAGCAGGTGATGGTCCAGCGAAGCAAGGGCCACGCCTTTGGTGCGGGTGTAGCCTTCGCGGAGCTCACGCCCGCGCCATGTTTGGGGCAGGTGAGTGGCAAGGAAATCTTCGATCGTGCGGCCATGGGATTGCATGATGGCGTCAGGCAGCAGGATATTGACGCGCAGGCCAAAGTGGTGGTCGGTGGAGTAGTCATCATCCAGCCGCAGCACATCTGAGCCGTAGCCGAAAAAACCTGCGGCCATTTGCGCGGTTTGGGCGGGAAAATGGCTTTGCAGCAGCGGAAAGACGATTTCTGACCAGAAATCGTGGCTTTCGTCGATGATGGACCGCTTGTCTGTCATAAACCCTCCACTTCTTGGGCCACGAATTCTAAGGCCGCGAATTTTCTGCGAAAATTCAGGGTCGGTCCGGGGGCCGACGTGATTTTTCGCAGAAAAATCGGCGCATCAGACGATGCCCGAGGAGGCACCCACCACCATAGGCCGCTCTTTGCCCTTGGCCGCACGGTACCCCGACGCGCGGTACACACCAATCGGGTCCAAAGCCCCGCCCTGACGGGCGCGGGCTTCGGCCAGAATGGGCGAGACATCGGTGATATAGGCGGCTTTGAGCAGCCGATGGGCGCCCAACACATCATTTTCGGCTTGGGCGGCCGCCAAAGCTGTGCGGTCCACCAAGCTTGCCTGCACATAAGCGCGGGCGATTTCGATGGCCGATGACATCAGGCTTTCAATCGGATCGGTCACATTATGGCTTTGGTCGATCATATAGGCCAAATTCAGCCCCTTGGGTTCGGCATCGACCAATTCGTTAAACACCAAAAACAACCGGAACGGATCGACCGAGCCTGCATCCAGATCATCATCGCCATATTTGGAATCGTTGAAGTGAAAGCCAGCGAGCTTGCCGACATGGATCAACCGCGCCACGATCTGTTCGATATTGGTGTTGGGCGCATGGTGGCCTAAATCGACCAAGCATTTGGCCTGCGGCCCCAAGGTTTGGGCTGCGATCAAGGATGAACCCCAGTCAGAAATCACTGTGGAATAGAAAGCCGGTTCATACATCTTGTGTTCGATGTACATCGTCCAGTCTTTGGGCAATCCGGCGTAAATCTGGCCCATGGCCTCCAGATAATCTTCAAACATCTTGCCCAGATTTTGCTGGCCGGGGAAGTTGGTGCCATCGCCCACCCAAACCGTCAGCGCGGTTGAGCCGAGCTTTTGGCCAATCTCGATACACTCCAAATTATGCGCCACGGCTTGGGCGCGTGTCATAGGGTCAGCATTGGCAAGCGAGCCGTGTTTGTAGGTGCGCGCTTGGCCGATCTGGTCTTGGAAGGTGTTGGAATTGATCGCATCAAAGCCCAGACCGTACTGCGCGGCCTCTTGCCGCAAAGCGTTGTAATCGCTGACCTTATCCCACGGGATATGCGGGCTGACGGTGCGCGTGCCGCGTGTCAGCGCTTGGATCACACCGCAATCGGCCAGTTTGTCGTGAATATGGCGCGGTTCGCCCAGTCCGGGGAAGCGGGCAAAGCGCGTACCGCCCGTACCCACGCCCCAAGTGGGAATGGCCACCGACCACGCCATGGCGCGCTGTGTGACGCTTTCAATATCCACCCCGCGCCGCGCCAGTTGGCGGCCCAAAGCGGCGTAATCTTCGGCCTGCGCCTGAGCACCCTTGTCGTTCAGCGTTCCGATCAGATCGGCAGAGATCTCGGTCATCGCTTACCTCGTAAAGGACACGGCATTGCCCGCATCCACGTTCAAGAAATTGCCCGTCGACTTGTTCGACAGATCGCTGGCAAAGAAATAGACCCCTTCGGCGATATCCTCGGGAAAGACCGAGCGTTGCAGCAGGCTGCGCTTGCGGTAATGTTCTTCCAACTCGTCCACGGCGATTTTGTTGGA
>JBAXLX010000314.1:0-4347 GCA_037134595.1 Pseudomonadota bacterium | reverse complement strand
GCGATCTTGGCGATTATCATCTCGATCTCGCTGGGGTTTTTGCTGGCGGTGATGATGGATCAAAAGATCCGGCTTGAGGGCGTTTTCCGCACAATTTACCTGTATCCCTTTGCACTGTCTTTTATCGTGACGGGCCATGTTTGGGCTTGGATCATGTCGCCCGAATACGGTTTGCAGCATGCGATGCGGCAATTGGGCTGGGAAAGCTTTTCCTTTGGCTGGATCGCTGATCGGCAAATGGTGATGTATGCCATTGTCATTGCCGGTATCTGGCAAGGCACGGGGTTTGTTATGGCCCTGATGCTGGCCGGATTGCGCGGCATTGATGAAGATATCTGGAAAGCCGCGCGGGTTGACGGCATTCCCGCTTGGCGGACCTATCTTCAAATCGTTTTGCCGATGATGAAACCGGTGATGGTGACAACCTTTGTTCTGGTGGCCTCTGGCGCGGTGCGGATTTACGACCTTGTGGTGGCGCTGACAGACGGCGGGCCGGGCATTTCGTCGGATGTGCCCTCGCGCTATATCTATCAGAATTTCTCGGCCAATTTGGGCCAATCTCTATCGGCGTCAACCGTCATGCTGGTGTCGATGGCGCTGGTGCTGATTCCATGGATACGCATGGAATTTGGCAAGAAGTCGCAGGCGTAAGGAGAATGAGCATGGCCAACACAAACCTCGCCGCAGGCCCTTCGGGTGCCAAGCCCAAGCCCTTTGTCACGCCGCAACGCGCGGTGGTTTATACGGTGCTGATCGTCTGCGCGATCTTCTTTTTGTTCCCGCTCTATATCATGATCATCACCTCGCTGAAAAACATCCAAGAGATCCAGTCGGGCAATATCTTTATTCCCACCCTGCATCCAACCTTTGATGCGTGGGAAAAGGCGTGGAATTCGGCCTGCACCGGTCTTTATTGCGAAGGTATCAAGGTCGGCTTTTGGAATTCCGTTAAGATCACGGTGCCCTCGACCATCGTGTCGATCATCGTGGCATCGCTGACGGGCTATTCTATGGCCAATTGGCCCTTCAAGTTCTCGGAAGTCTTTTTCACGATCTTGCTGCTGTCGTCCTTTATTCCCTATGTCGTAATGATTTACCCCTTGGTGATCATCACGCGCGAGCTTGGGATTTATTCCACCCTGCCCGCCGTGGTCTTGGTGCATACGATCTTCGGCCTGCCGCTGCTAACACTCCTGTTTCGCAACTACTTCGCCAGCCTGCCGCAAGAGTTGTTCAAAGCGGCACGGGTCGATGGCGCTGGCTATTGGCAGATCTTCTTTCAAGTCTTTGCACCCATGTCAGTTCCGATTTTCACAGTCGCTGTGATCTTGCAAGTCACGGGCATTTGGAACGACTTCCTGTTTGGCGTGATCTATGCTGGTCCCACCAACTATCCGATGACGGTGCAGCTTAATAACATCGTCAACTCTGCCCAAGGCGGCAAGGCTTATAACGTCGACATGGCCGCCACGATCCTGACCGGTCTGGTCCCGCTCGCCATCTACTTCTTTTCTGGCAAATACTTCGTGCGCGGCATTGCAGCCGGCGCCGTGAAGGGTTGAAAACATGCACTCAGTTTCCGTCAAGAACCTCACCCTGAAATTCGGCTCTGCCGAGGTTTTAAAGAACCTCAACCTTGATGTCGAAGAGGGCGAGTTTATTGTATTGCTGGGGCCATCGGGCTGCGGCAAATCGACGCTGCTCAATTGTCTTGCCGGTCTGTTGGAATTGACCGAAGGGCAGATTCATATCAAGGGCAAGAATGTCACTTGGGCCGAACCGTCAGAGCGCGGCATTGGCATGGTGTTTCAATCTTACGCGCTGTATCCGCAAATGACCGTGCGCGGGAATATGTCCTTTGGCCTGAAAATCGCAGGCCTGCCCAAGGATGAAATCGCCAAGCGGGTCGAGCGCGCCTCGGAAATTCTGCAAATCGGTCCCTTGCTGGATCGTAAGCCCGGTGCCCTTTCGGGCGGGCAGCGCCAGCGTGTCGCCATTGGCCGCGCCTTGGTGCGCGAGGTCGATGTGTTCTTGTTTGACGAACCCCTGTCAAACCTTGACGCCAAGCTGCGCAGCGAGTTGCGGGTGGAGCTTAAGCGCCTGCACAACCGCTTGAAGAACACCATGATCTACGTGACCCACGACCAGATCGAAGCGCTGACTTTGGCCGACCGCATCGCCATTATGCGTGGCGGTATCATCCAGCAGCTTGACGCGCCGCAGACCATCTACAACCGTCCGGCCAACTTGTTTGTGGCGGGGTTCATCGGCTCTCCGGCGATGAACTTTATCAAGGGTGAAACGGTCGATGGCGGCAAGCGTTTCAAATTTGGCGATGTGTCGCTGGATTTGGCGGGCTACGAGGGTGGCGCGATCCTTGATCGGCCCAAGGCGATCATCGGCCTGCGGCCCGAACATCTGACCATGGTGGAGGAGGCCATTCCCGGCCATACTATCCCCGCCGTGGTCGAGATTGACGAACCGATGGGCGCAGATTCCTTGGTGTGGTTGTTGGCAGAGGGTCGGCAAATGTCGGTCCGCGTGCCGGTGGAACACCGCCCGCATCCGGGCAAGCAGGTGCATCTGCGGGTCGATATCGCCAAAGCCTCGCTGTTTGACGAAACCAACGAGCTGCGGATCTGATCATGATAAACCTCGCCGGAGAGTGGTCGCTATCCCAAGACAGCGGCGAGAATGCGGTGGCCTTTACGCTTCCCGGCGATGGGATTGATGCGCTGTTGCAGGCAGGCAGCATCCCTGACCCGTATTTTGGGCGCAACGAATACGGTCTGCGCTGGATCTGTGATCGCACTTG
This sequence comes from Pseudomonadota bacterium, assembly GCA_037134595.1. Classification (GTDB taxonomy): domain Bacteria; phylum Pseudomonadota; class Alphaproteobacteria; order Rhodobacterales; family Rhodobacteraceae; genus Stagnihabitans. The sequence continues at coordinate 1,532 of JBAXLX010000314.1, read as the reverse complement.
GGTGGCCAAGCGCAGCTTTGTGGCCGATCGCACCGATCTGGTGCTGGTGGCGTCAATGCTTGACACTTTGGTGACGGTGGCGGTCAATGGCACCGTGGTGCTGACATCTGACAATATGTTCCTGTCGCACCGTGTTGATCTGTCATCGGTGCTGGTCAAAGGGCGCAATGATATAAGCCTGACCTTTGGCAATGTGCCCGCTGAGGCCAAGCGCCGCCAAGACGCCTATCGCTATTTCCTGCCCTTTTCGGCCAACAACACCCCCATCCACAACGGCAACCTGATCCGCAAACCCGCTTGCGATTTCGGCTGGGATTGGAACATCGCGCTGGCGACCTTTGGCGTTTATGGCGATTTCTATCTGGAACCCGTGGCACAAGCGCGCATCGACCATCTGGTCATCACCCAAACCCATAGCGCAGGTCTGGCCAAAGTCAGCGTCACGGCGCAGGTTGTGGGTGACGATGGTCAAGAGGTCAGCTTTGACCTCTGCGGCGTGCAGGCCAAAGCCGTGGTGCGGCGGGGCGAAGCCAAGGCCGAACTCGCCATCACCAATCCCGCCCTTTGGTGGCCCGCAGGGCAGGGCGCGCAGCCGTTGCATGACCTGACCGTGACCATGGGCGCGCAGGTGTTGACCCGCCGCATTGGCTTGCGCCAAGCTGAATTGATCACCGAAAAAGACGCCGTCGGCCTTGGCTTTAAGGTTCGGGTCAACGGGCGCGATGTCTTCTGCAAAGGCGCCAACTGGATTCCCGCCGATGCTTTGGCGGGCCGCATCAATGAAGCCGACACCCGCGCCTTGCTGCAATCGGCCAAAGACGCCCATATGAATATGATCCGCATCTGGGGCGGTGGCCGCTACGAGCCAACATGGTTTTATGACCTTTGCGACGAATTGGGCCTGATGGTCTGGCAAGATTTCATGTTCTCTTGCCATATCTACCCCGCCGATGACGCCTTTTTGACCCAAGTGGCGCAAGAGGTTCGTCAGAACGCCCTGCGCCTGCATCACCATGCTTCGATGACGATCTGGTGCGGCGATAATGAATTGATCGGGGCGCTGACATGGTTCCCCGAAACCCGCGCCAACCGCGATCAATATCTGGTGGGCTATGACCGGCTGAACCGCGCCATTGAACAGGCGCTCAAGGCCGCCGTCCCGGGGGCTGTGTGGTGGCCGTCAAGCCCCTCTCCGGGCCCGATGGATTTTGGCGACACGTGGCATGATGATAAAAAGGGCGATATGCACTTTTGGTCGGTCTGGCACGAGGGCCGCGATTTTGACCATTACCGCGATGTCGCGCCGCGCTTTTGCTCGGAATTCGGCTTTCAATCCTATCCGTCGATGGACGTGATCCGCCGCTTTGCCGACCCGAAAGATTTCAACATCGCCGCCCCTGTGATGGAAAGCCACCAAAAGAACGCGGGCGGCAATGCGCGGATTGCGGAAACGATGTTTCGCTATTTCCGCTTTCCCAACAGTTTTGAAAACTTCGTCTATCTCAGCCAAGTGCAACAGGGCCTAGCGATCA
>JBAXLX010000313.1:0-4390 GCA_037134595.1 Pseudomonadota bacterium | reverse complement strand
CCCATAACCATGGCGCCATCCGTGCGCGTCGGCCTGCGCGGTGCCAAATCTTGGCCGCGCACCCGACCAACCGTCTGCGCCTCGACAAATCCCGCGACGACGGGCTGCGAGATAACCATCGCGCCTGCGCCGAGCGCGGGGCCAGCCAAGACGGCAATCAGCGCAAAATCCGGTACAAGGTCTACCAATTCGGCCACAGACCGCAGATCGACAGACAGTTTATCGACATCAAGCTGGACTTTGAAAGCATCCAAAACCGCCCGCCCCCAACTGGTGCGAAAGGCGCGGTCTGCCCCTTGGGCAGGGTCGCTCGCGGGCGCTCGTTGGGCTTGCGATTTTCGGCGCATAAGGTCTGCGGTCGTCATGGGCCATCCTGCAGTTATCCTCGCTAGGATCGCGCAAAGCCGTTAGCAAAACGTTTCTTTTCGCTCACAATCGTGCGTTCACATGCACAAAAAAGGGGCGGCCGCATCCGGCCGCCCCTTCTTGAGTTACTGCAGCGCCTTGTCGCTGATCTCATGCGTCCAAGCGCCCTCTGGCTCTTTGGTGATTACAGGGTCAGAACCGCCCGACATCAGCGTCGCCACGGTGCGCTTATAATCCGCCTCATCCAGCGCGCCATTCGACCCTGCGGTCAATTTGGCCACTTCGCCCATCATGAATTTTTGGTGTTGTTCGGTTTGGGCTCCGGTTTGATCGGCTTCCAGAACGATACCTGCGGCTTCGTCAAGGTTGGCTTCGGCGTATTTCCAACCTTTTTCGGACGCCCGCACGAATTTGACCATTTTTTCGGCAAAAGCGGCGTCTTTTAGGCTGTCCTGAAGAACATAAAGACCATCTTCCAAGGTGGCCACGCCCATATCTTCATATTTGAACGTCACCAGATCTTCAGCCTTGATGCCTGCTTCAAGAACCTGACCATATTCGTTGTAGGTCATGGTCGAGATACAAGCCGCCTGCTTTTGCAACAACGGATCGACGTTAAAACCCTGCTTAAGTACAGTTACGCCCCCAGCAGAGCCATCGGTTTTGAGACCCAACTGGCTCATCCATGACAAGAACGGGTATTCGTTGCCATAGAACCAAACGCCCAAAGTTTTATCGGCAAAATCCGCCGGCGAGGCGATACCCGATTCCTTCAGGCAGGTCAGCATCAGGCCCGAATGTTTGAAGGGTTGGGCAATGTTCACCAAAGGCAGGCCCTTTTCGCGCGCCGCCAAAGCTGCAGGCAACCAGTCAACGATGACATCCGCGCCACCGCCAGCGATCACCTGCTCAGGCGCAATATCCGGCCCGCCGGGAAGGATTGTCACATCCAAACCTTCATCCGTGTAAAAACCCTTGGCTGCCGCAACGTAATAGCCGGCAAACTGGGCTTGAGTGACCCATTTGAGTTGCAGTTTCACCGTGTCATTGGCAAAAGCAGCGCCCGCAGCCACAGCAAAAGCCGCTGCCGTGATCAGAAGTTTCTTCATTGTGTCGACCTCCATGTTGACTCATCTCCCCCTTTGTGAGGGATGCCAGAACGTGACGGCGCGTTCCACGACCGCCACAAACCCGTAAAACACCGACCCGGCCAAAGCCGCAACGGCAATTTCAGCCCAAACCAACGGCAAAGCCAATTGCCCCACCGCCGTAGAAATACGAAACCCCATGCCCAGCGTCGGAGAGCCGAAGTTTTCGGCCACAATAGCGCCAATCAACGCCAAGGTAGCCGCAATTTTAAGCCCATTAAACAAGAAAGGCATGGCAGCCGGCAGGCGCAGTTTGACCAGCGATTGCCAATAGGTGCCACCCCATGTCGCCATCAAATCCCGCTGCATCCGCTCACTGGCCGAAAGCCCCGCGACCATATTCACCAACACGGGAAAGAAAACCATAACAACAACCACTGCCGCCTTGGACTGCCAATCAAACCCAAACCACATCACCATGATGGGCGCTATCCCTACAATCGGCAGAGCTGCCACGAAATTCCCGATTGGTAAAAGCCCTGACCGCAAAAACGGCACGCGGTCGACAAGTACCGCCATGACAACTGCCGCCAACGTGCCCGTACAATAGCCCGATAAGGCCCCTTTCAAAATCGTTTGGACAAAATCGGCCCAAAGTGTCGGGAGGTTTGCATTGATTGCGAAAGCAATCGCCGTGGGCGCGGGTAAAATAACCTCTGGCACGGAAAAGCCTGTGACAATTCCTTGCCAAAGACCCAATACAGCGAGGCCAAACAGAACAGGAATAGCAATCCGCACCGCTGTTCGCGTGGCAAACCGAGAGCGCGCTAGCACCCCATTTAAGACCCAGCAAGCCAGCCAAAATCCAAGGGCTAACCAAACACTCACGCCCGCACCCCCATACGCCGCGTCACCAGTGTTTCAGCCGTCCGGACGATCAAAATCAAAACTCCGGCCAAAATCGCCGCGGCAAACAAGGCGGCCCAAACGATAATCGGTGAACCGAACTGACTGCCAATCAGCATCCGTGCGCCCAACCCTTCGATTGCACCCGTGGGCAATTCACCCACAATCGCCCCAACGAGACTGGCCGCAATGCCAACCTTTAAACTGGTGAAAAGATATGGCACTGACGACGGTAAACGCAGCTTAACGAAGCCCTGCACCTCTGACGCGCTGTAGGTTTTAAGCTGGTCCAATTGCATCTGATCCGGGCTGCGCAGGCCTTTCACCATGCCGACGAGTGACGGAAAATAACTCAGGTAAGCGGCGATGATGGTTTTGGAGACAAGAGCATTCGATACCCCCAAATGATCACCAAACCCCAGCGCGTTCGACAAAACCACAATCATTGGCGCAATCGCCACAACCGGAACGGTTTGGCTTATGACAGCCCAAGGCATCATGCCCAATTCCATCGCCCGGCTTTGAACAATTCCGACGGCCAGAATGATACCCAAAAGGCTGCCCAGAAAAAATCCCCAAAAGGTCGCTACCAGCGTCACATAGCCATGATACACAAGGCTTTTCTTTGAGGTGATGTTATAAGCCGTAAGCCCTTTCCACAATTCTGCACCCACCTGATGCGGGGGCGGCAGAACGGGGCGTTCTTGCGCCATTGTGTCTGAAAGCAGCAGGGCAAATGTCACCTCGGTGCCATTACGGTTGGCTTGGTCATAAGTCCACGCTGCATTCAGCCAAACCGACGCACCGTACCAAAGTGCCACGATCACCGCTAAAATCCCCAGAACGGGCCCCGCTTTCACGATGCGCCCCCCTGTGGCCAGGCGATCATTGAAATTGACACGATCCCAAGGACCACCCCAGCCACTTGCAAGCCTGTCGGGCGCTCACCAAAGACCACAAAGGCAATCAACGTAATCGCCACCAATTGAAATACCAGCGAAAGCGCCAAGGCCAGCCCCAATCCGTTTTCGCGCATCACCCGCACCATCAGGTAATTGCCCAAACAAAAACATGCCAGCGAAGCGGTTAGAATCAACGCGCCGCCCTTAGCGGCATAGATTTTAAGCAGCGAATTCGCGACCATAAAAACGCCGGTCGAGGCCGCTAGATAAAACAGCACAACGGGGTTCACAGGCGACCCCCAATAAAACAGTGCGCCCTATTCATCCAAATGCCCCGCCCGCAACCCTTCGCGTACGCGGTGGGCGATGTCGATAAAGGCCTTGGTATCACGAATGTCCAACGGACGTTCGCGCGGCAAAGGGCTGTCGATGATATCGGTGATCCGGCCCGGTCGGGGAGACATCACAACAATCTTTGTCGAAAGATACACCGCCTCGGGGATAGAATGGGTGACAAAACCAATTGTCTTTCCCGTTCGGTTCCAAAGCTTTAGCAGTTCTTCATTCAATCTGTCGCGAACGATTTCATCCAAAGCCCCAAAGGGTTCGTCCATCAGCAAAATATCTGCATCAAACGCCAAAGCCCGTGCGATTGAAGCGCGTTGTTGCATTCCGCCCGACAATTGCCACGGAAATTTATTGCCAAAACCCGAAAGCTCAACCAATTCCAGCACGCGATTGACGCGGGCCTGTTGTTCGTCTTTGGAAAACCCCATGATTTCGAGCGGAAGTGCGATATTTTTGGCAATTGTGCGCCACGGATATAAGCCCGCCGCCTGAAACACATAGCCATAGGCGCGTTTGCGCCGCGCCTCATCCGGCGTCATGCCGTTAACTGTTAACTGACCCGAGGTCGGATGCTCTAGCGCAGCGATAGCACGCAGGAAAGTTGTTTTCCCGCAACCACTTGGCCCGATGAAAGAGACAAACTCACCCTTGCCCACCGTCAGGTTGATATCTTTAAGCGCCTGCACCGGCCCGTCGCCGGTTTGAAACACCAGATTAACACCTTTGGCGTCGATCACTGGGGCGCTCATAGGTGCACCTTTTGCCTGCAAGGGTCCATCA
>JBAXLX010000312.1:0-4403 GCA_037134595.1 Pseudomonadota bacterium | reverse complement strand
GGCGCAAGCGGCCAAGGCTTTCGCCGTTCAAGATCACCTCGCCGCCCGAGCGGATATGGGTGCCCGCCAGCGCTTTGAGCAGGCTGGTCTTGCCCACGCCATTGGTGCCCATAACACAGGTCACCTGACCCGGTTTGGCTTCAAAATCAATCCCGTGCAGGATTTGGCTGCCACCGTAGTGCAGCGTGAGGCCCTTGGTTTGCAGCATCATCCCCGCCCCAGATAAACATCAATCACGTCCGGATTTTTGGTCACATGATCCAGCGATCCTTCGGCCAGAACCGACCCTTCGTGCAGAACCGTCACGCGGCACCCCAGACGGCGGACAAAGTCCATGTCATGTTCCACCACCACCACCGCACGGGTGCGCGCGATGTCGACCAGAAGGGCGGTGGTCTGCTCGCGCTCGGCCAAGGTCATGCCGGCGGCGGGTTCGTCGACCAGCAACAGGCGGGGTTCTTGGGCCAGAAGCATGGCAATCTCTAGCCATTGTTTTTGCCTGTGCGACAATTCCCCCGCCTTGCGCGCCAGATGATCGCTCAGCCCGACTTGGGCGGCCAAATCATCCACCCTGCCGCGACCGGCTTTCGAGAGTTTAAACCCAAGTGCCGCAAAAGGCCCGCGTTTGGATTTCAGCGCAAGGATCAGGTTTTCGGCCACAGTTTGGTCTTCAAACACCGTGGGCCGCTGGAATTTGCGGCCAACGCCTGCCCGCGCAATCGCCGCTTCTGACATGGCCAGCAGCGATTGGCCCTTTTCGCCCCACAAAACCGAGCCGGAATTGGGCTTGGTCTTGCCTGTCACGATATCCATAAAGGTCGTCTTGCCCGCCCCATTCGGCCCGATGATGGCGCGCAGTTCGGCTGAGCCAATCGAAAACGACAGGTTGGTTATGGCTTTGAACCCGTCAAAACTGACTGATACGCCCGAAACTTCCAACAACGCGCTCATTCCACGGCCTCTTGCTCTTGCAAGGCGCCCTCGTTCGGGCCCAAGGGCGCGCCTTTGCGGTTGGGCGCGCGTAGGCCCGCAAAGCGGTCAAACAGACCACCGATGCCTTTGGGGGCCAAAAGCGTGACCGCCACAAAGGACAGGCCCAGCAGCACCTGCCACCAATCGACCCAATCGATGGTGTAAAAGCCCAAGTCCACACTGGGCGCCCGCCCGCCGGTGAACCACGACGACAAAAGCGAGACAAACGCCGCCCCGATCACCGACCCATACAACCGCCCCCGCCCGCCGATGGCCACCCAGACCGCCAGATAGATCGAGGCGATGGGCGCAAGTTCCGCCGGATTGATAATCCCCGCCTGCGGGTAATACAGCGCCCCCGCCAGCCCGCAGATCACCGCTGTCAGGGTGAAGACGAAAAGCTTATAAACCTCAACCGGATAGCCCAGAAACCGCACCCGCGCCTCGTCATCGCGGATGGCGCGCAAGACAGAACCGAACTTGCCAGAGATGACCCAGCTTAGCCCCAGATAGGCCAGCCCCAGTGCAAGGGCTGAGGCCCAAAAGAACCAGATCGACAAGACATCTTGCGACACATCGCCCAGGCCCGGCAGGTTCTGCAAGCCCGACAGCCCATTGTTGCCGCGCAACCCGCTGTCGTTTTGAAACAGATACAGCGACAATGCCAAGGTCATCGCTTGGGTCAGGATCGACAGGTAAACCCCCGTCACGCGGCTGCGAAAGGCCAGCCAGCCAAAGACCAGCGCCAAAATCCCCGGCACCGCGACCACCAGCGCCAGTTGCAAGGGCAGCGAATGGGCAAAGCCCCAGATCAGCGGCATATCCGACCCGCCGACCACGCCGAAAATCTGGGTGGCGACCCCTTGCGCCACCTCGGTCGCCGTGGCGGGGATGGGGGCGGATGCCAACGCTTGCACCACGATCTCTTCGGTGCGGGCGTACATCAGCCATTGGCCGAACATATAGCCGCCAAGGGCAAAGAACGCCATGTGGCCCAGCGACAAAATGCCGGTATAGCCCCACACGATATCCATCGCCAAAGCGGCCAAGCACAGGCACAGCGTCTTGCCCAAGGTTTTGACAAAAGAGGTTGACATCTCGCCGCCACCAAAGGCGGGGCTGAGCAGGGTGACGGCCAAAGTGAGGATCACCAGTGCCAGAAGCCCCCAGACGATCGACGGGATACGCCGCACGCGGCGGCGCACTATGCGGGGGCCCAAGACGCGGGGGCCAGCCCCCGCACCCCCGGAGTATTTGGACCTCGGTGAAGGGGAAGGGGAAGGGGAAGGGGAAGGGTATGTCATATCAGTCACCTGCCGCACGGCCCTTAAGGGCGATGATCCCGCGCGGGCGGAATTGGATGAAAAGGATGATGAAGAGGATCATGTATGTTTGCGCCGCCAAAGTGTTCGACGGGTTCAACCACTCGATGGCTTTCTGCAGCCCGCCGATCATGGTGGCCCCCGCCAAAGCGCCCCAGATATTGCCCACCCCGCCCACGACCACGGTCATGAAGGATTGCACAATGTAATCGGTGCCCAGTTCCGAGGTGACCTTGGCAAACAGCCCGATGGCCACGCCCGCAATGCCCGCGATGCCAGAGCCAAGGCCGAAGGTCAGCATGTTGATGCGGTCAGGGTTGATGCCCATGGATGCTGCCATGGCGGGGTTTTGGGTGACAGCGCGCACCTCTAGCCCAAGGCGGGTGCGGTTCATCAGGTACAAAAAGAAGCCCAAAAACATCAGGGCCAGCCCAAAGATGGCGATGCGGATATAGCTGATCGACACCACATCGTTCAACGTCAGCGCCCCGTCCAGCCAAGGCGGCGACGTCAGCGGGCGGGCTTGGGTGCCGAAGATGTTCTTGAAAAGCTGTTGGAGGGCAATCGAGATGCCAAAGGTGGCAAGCAACGTCTCCAGCGGGTGTTTGTACAGATGCCGGATCACCAGCCGTTCCAGCGCCACGCCGGCCGCAAAGGTCAGCGCAAAGGCCAAGGGAAAGGCCACGACCAGCGAGGCCGTATAGCCCGGCACGATTTGCTGCACGACATAGCCGGTATAGGCCCCCATGGTGATAAACTCGCCGTGCGCCATGTTGATCACGCCCATCACCCCGAACGTGATGGCCAGCCCGATGGCGGCCAGAAAGTAGATGGCGGCGAGCGATAGCCCGTCCAGCGTCAGGTCAGCCACCTGCATCGCGCCCACCACGCGGCTGATCTTGGTCAACTCCGCTTGGGCAGCGGCGGTGACTGTGGCGTCAGGTTCGGCATAGGCTTCGTAGAAATTATGGGCGGCGATGGCCGCGGCCACCTCGTCGTCGGTGGCGGCGGTGGGAACGGTGCCTGCGGCTTCCAGCGCGGTATAGGCGCGGTCGCGGGCGGATTGATCGGTCAGGTCGGCCACCGCAATACCGCCGACCTTGCCGTCTATGATATGGACCGCAAGCGCTTTTTTCTGATCGTCATGCGTCAGGCGCGCAGGGGCTGCGCCGGAGGTGACCAAAAGATCGTAAGCCTCCTCGGCTGTCAGATCGCGGCCCGGATGCAGGATGCGGGCGATGTTCAGACCTGCGCCGTCGTCTTGGGTCGCCACCCGCGTGGTGGCGAGCAAGGGGTTCAAGGCGGCGCGCAGATCAAGGCCAAGGTCCGCCCCGAAGCTGTCAATCGCGGCTACCCGTGCTGCCGGGTCGGGGTCAAACCGCAGGGTCAACAACCGCTCCAGCCGCTGCTTTTGCGCCTTGAGCGCGGGATCGGTTTCTGTGTCAATCGCCGCGCGCAGGGGCACAAGGCTTTCGGCTTTCGGGTCTTGGGCGATCGAGGTCAAGGCATCGGCGCGCCGGACGGGGTCAGGGTCTGACAGGGTAAACTGCACCAAGGCCGAGGCGATCAGCCCGCGCACCCCTGCGTTGGGTTTTAATTCGGTGATGTCCGATTTGGCGGCTACACCCGCAGGTGCCCCCGTCAGATCGGTCAGGGCATAGCCCGCCGGATCAGCGGCCAACAGGAAAAACGCCTTGTCAGACTTGCGCTGCCCCAGCGCCTTATTGCCCCAAGCCTCTAGCAATCTCTCGGCCATCGGGTCGCCCGAGGCTGCCAGATCGGCAATCACCGGTCCGATGGTTTGACGGGAAGGTTTGGCGATATCGGCGCCATGGGCTGTGGCGATCTGCGCCACGGTGTCGCATTGGGCTTGCAGGCCAAAGAAGGCCAGCACAACGGCAAGAAAAAGGGAACGCATCCGGAAACCTTGGGTTTGAAGGGGCCTGCAAAGGCCCCTTCGGATGAACAAAAACGACGCCGATCAGTAGTTGGATTTCAACTGGACGCAGGTCTTGGTCTCTTTGTTGTACATGCCGCACTTGAGGGTTTTCCAATCCGACTCCAGCACAGCCGATTCGGGCAGATAGTCTGTCGACGCATCGCCGGGGA
>JBAXLX010000311.1:0-4405 GCA_037134595.1 Pseudomonadota bacterium | reverse complement strand
GGATGTTCTTTGGCAGCGCCCGCCACGGCCAGCACGTTGTCCAAACTCATCGACACATCGGCCACCACGATCTGCCACGCCGCTTGGGCAAAGCTTTTGCGCGGCGCGCCTTTGGCGATGGTTCCGTCGTGGTTCAGGTCGCTCTCGGCCAGAACCTCGGCCCCGGCTTGGGCGGCGTGGCCCCCTTTGATCTCGCGCCACATCTTCCAGCAGACCCACAGCAGCAAGGCCCCGCCGGCCAAGGTTAGCCCGGTGATGGCCATCAGCTGTGTTGCCGCCAGCGCAAAGACAATCCGCAGCACCGTGGCCGCCATGACGCCGATCAGGATGGCTTTATTGCGCTGGTCTTTGGGCAGGCCGGCCGCCGCCATGCCAATCACAATCGCGTTGTCACCTGCCAGCACCAGATCAATCCCGATCACGCCCAAAAGGGCTGTTACAGCTTCGGGGGTGATCAAATCCATCGGTCAGGCTCCATCTTGCAGGCCTGACCTAAGGGGCAAGGCGCGCGCTTTCAACCCCAAAGCCCGCTTTACGCAAGCCCCGCCTTGCGCTAGGCCACCTGCATGCTGTCGTATCAACACGCCTATCACGCGGGAAATCTGGCCGATGTCCATAAGCATGCGCTTTTGGCTTGGGCTTTGGCTTACCTGACGGCCAAGGATAAGCCGCTGTCTTATATCGAAACCCATGCAGGACGGGGGCTTTATGACCTATCCGGGGCCGAGGCCGACAAGACGGGCGAGGCCGCTGCAGGCATTGCGCGGGCCGAAGGGTGGTTGCCCGCCGATCACCCCTATCGACGCATTTTGGCGCAGGTGCGCGCGATGCACGGTGCGCAATCCTATCCCGGATCGCCGCTGATTGCCGCAACCTCGCTGCGCGCGGGCGATGTGATGCATCTGTGCGAATTGCATCCAGCCGAATTTCGCGCTTTGGAGGCCAACCTTACCCCTTGGGGCGCCCATATCGCCCAAGTCGATGGGCTAGAGGCGGCGATGGCTTTAACCCCGCCCACGCCACGACGCGGCATGATGCTGATTGACCCGTCTTACGAGGTAAAGTCCGATTACGACCGTCTGCCCAGCATCATCGCTAAGGTGATGAAGCGCTGGAATGTCGGAATCGTGGCGCTGTGGTATCCGATCTTGCTGGATGTCCCGCATGTGCAAATGCTGGCGGCCCTGACGCGGGATTTTCCCGAAGCGCTGCGCTCGGAAGTGCGTTTCCCCCCGATCCGCGAGGGGCACCGTATGGCCGGATCGGGGATGTTCATCATCAACCCGCCCTACGGCATGGATGAAGAAGCCGCCCGCCTTTTGGCGATTTTTGACTCCCACCGCCGCTAGGCATTGGCAGCCAACCGGGCGAAGATTATAGAGTGACGCATGAGCTTTCTTGACCTTCTCTTCGGCCCCGCGCCCACCCGACTGCCCGTGCCAGAGGAACGACTGGCGCTTGCGGCGCTTTTGGTGCGCGTGGCGCGGGCGGACGGCTTTGCCTCGGCCCCTGAACTGGCACGGATCGAGCGGATCTTGCAAAGCCGCTATGCTTTGACACCCCAAGCCGCGCAGTCCCTGCGCGTCGAGGCGGAAACGGCCGAAACCCTAGCGCCCGACACCGTCCGCTTCACCCGTGCGCTGAAAGAGGCGGTGCCCTTGGAAAACCGCGCCGCCTTGGTCGAGGCTTTGTGGTCCGTCGCCCTTGCCGATGGTCAGCGCGATGCCGACGAAGACCGTTTGCTGCGGTTGGTTTCGGGATTGTTGGGCTTAAGCGATGTCGACTCGGCCCTCGCACGGCAAAGAGCTGCCAAGGCATGATCGCTTCCCTGGGCATGTATGACCGCGCCAAGGTGCAGCCCAGCAACGACCGGCTTTGGGCGCTGATCCGCGATGGATTACGAGCGACAGGGTTGGCGGCGCCCGATGCGCTGACGCGCGGCGAAGGGGCCTTTTGGCCCGCTTGGGAGGCATCCGATTTGGTGCTGTCGCAAACCTGCGGCTTTCCCTACCGCGCCAGACTTCACGGCAAAGTCACCCTGATCGGCACGCCCGATTACGGCGTGCAAGGCTGCCCGCCGGGCTATTACCACTCGGTCTTTGTGGCGGCAAAAACCGATGCTCGCCGCGAGGTGCGGCAGTTTGACGGTGCGAGATTGGCCTTTAACGAGGACCTGTCGCAATCCGGCTGGGCCGCCCCGCAGAACTTTGCCACCGCGAATGGCCTAACCCTGCGCCCCACTTTGCGCACGGGCGGACATGTTCTGTCAGCGCGTGCTGTGGCCGAAGGGCAAGCCGAGATTGCAGCGCTGGATGCTGTGACTTGGTCCATGATCCAGCGCCACGAGGTCTTCGCCGACGCATTGCAAGAGGTGGGCGTGACAGACCCAACTCCCGGCTTGCCCTATATCTCCGCCTTGGGGGCCGATGCGGGCGTGATGTTTGACGTCATCTCTGCCGCCATCAACGCCCTTCCTGCCGAAAATAAAACCGCCCTTTGCCTGCGCGGCTTGGTCAAAATCGACCCAGCAACCTATCTGGCCGTGCCCACACCACCCAAGCCCCATGACCTTGGGATGCAGTCTGCAGACTGACTTTTCATCCGGCGCAACTTGATTTTTCGCAGAAAAATCGTTTCTTCCCCGCGAGCCACGATTTTTCTGCGAAAAATCACGCTGCCCCCGCCGCGATGCGATTTATCTTGCCCAGAAGGCCTTTCCCCCCTATCCTACAATTTGATCAAATTGCGCGGCGGTTATTCCGACCTCTGCCAAGATCACAAATAAGGGATGGATCAAGGGCATGATCTGACCCGTCTGCTGGGCGCTTGGCGTCAGGTGTGGGCGGGGATTGGCCCCTCCGATGTGCTATGATGAAAGACTGGTTAAGAAAACACCCGGACGTCCGGACCATCCGCGTGGCTGCGGCGGATTTGAACGGGCAAGCGCGGGGCAAACGGGTTCCGGCGCGATTTGCGGATAAGATTGTCAAAGACGGAACGCGCTTTCCCTTTTCGGTGCTCAACCTGGATATCTGGGGCGAGGATATCGACGACAGCCCCTTGGTCTTCGAACAGGGCGACCAGGACGGCGTCCTGAAACCCACCGAACGTGGCTTCATGCCCATGCCTTGGCTAGAGGCCCCCACCGCGCTGCTGCCGATCTGGATGTTTCGCGAAAACGGCACGCCGTATGAGGGCGACCCGCGCCATGCTTTGTCGCAAGTCGTGCAGCGCTTTAAAGCGCGCGGGTTAACACCGGTTTGTGCGATTGAGCTTGAGTTCTTCTTGATCGACGACTCGGGAAAAACCCTGCAAGTGCCGCCCTCGCCGCGTTCGGGCAAGCGGCGTAAGGCGGCCGAGACGCTGTCGATCCGCGCCTTGGATGTGTTCGATACGTTCTTTACCGACCTCTATGACGCCTGCGAGGCGATGGATATTCCCGCCGATACGTCCACCTCGGAAACCGGATTGGGCCAGTTCGAGGTCAATCTGATGCATTGCGACGATGCGCTACGCGCCGCCGATGATGCGTGGCTGTTCAAGATGCTGGTCAAAGGCTTGGCGCGTCGGCACGGCTTTGCCGCAAGTTTCATGGCTAAGCCCTATCCCGAATACTCCGGCTCGGGCCTGCACACCCATTTCAGCCTGCTGGATGAGGCGGGGCGCAATGTGTTTGACAGCGGCGGGCCCAAAGGCACCGCCTTGCTGAAGCAAGCGGTGGCGGGCTGCATGAACGCCATGCGCGACAGCACGCTGATCTTTGCGCCGCATCAAAACAGCTACGAACGCCTGATCCCCGGCAAACATGCCCCCACCGCTGTGTGTTGGGGCTATGAAAACCGCACCGCCGCGATCCGTATTCCCGCTGGAAACCCAAGTGCGCGGCGGATCGAGCACCGCGTGGCGGGGGGCGATGTGAACCCCTATCTGATGCTGGCCGCCATCTTGGGGGCTGCGCTGGACGGGATCGAAAACGAGATGGAGCCTGCCAGCCCCATCGTCGGCAACGCCTATGCCGTCGACGGCCTGCCCCAGATCGCCGAAGATTGGGAAACCGCCATCGATGCGTTAGAGCAAAGCACCATCGTGCCGCGGTTTCTGCATCCGGAACTGATCAAGAACCTGATCTCGACCAAGCGGCAGGAACTGCATTATCTGGGCGAGCTGTCAGATTCTGAAAAAATTGAACTTTATCTTGACACGGTGTAAGATGAAGGCTCGGCGCAAGGCCAAGGGAACCTGACTGGACCCATGATGAAAATCGGTATCCTGCAAACGGGCATGGCCCCTGACGGGCTTAAAGACGATCTGGGCGATTACCCTGACCTGTTCGCGCGCCTTCTGGCGGGCAAAGGGTTTGAATTTGAAACCTTCCGCGTGGTGGACGGGGTGTTGCCCACCTCGG
>JBAXLX010000310.1:0-4414 GCA_037134595.1 Pseudomonadota bacterium | reverse complement strand
AAATGCGTTTAGTGCTGATGCTTTGGTTTCTGTTGTTTCTATTATGTTGAGGGTTGACGGCGCCGATTGCGCAACAGCCTCTAGCGCCTTTAACTGCCGCATCATCTCATCGGGTGCGATGATGTCGGGGTTAAACCGCACTTGGAACGAGGCATTGGCGGGGCAAATCTCTGTCACGCCTGTGATGTTGGCGTTGCGCAGGGCGGTGGTGATCGACATGCCTTTAAAGAACGCCTCCAGCGACATTTCCTCGCTGCATTCCACAAAGATATGCTCGTCACCGCCGAAGGTGTATCTGGTTGTCATGGGGTTTTGGTCTCCTCACCCAGTCTGTCTGCGTTCTGGTCCAGCCAAGGTTCCAGCCAACGGGTGTGGAACTGTCCGGCTTGCACCTCTGCATCGCGCGCAAGGGCTTGATGCAACGGTTTGGTCGTGGGCAACCCGCCCACCTCTAACTCGCCCAAGGCGCGGGCCATGCGGGCGATGGCCTGCGCGCGGGTTTCATCCCACACGATCAGCTTGCCCAACAGGGAATCGTAGAACGGCGGCACGGTGTAGCCTTGATACAGCAGCGTATCAAACCGCACCCCCGGCCCCCCCGGAACCTTCAGCGTCGAGATCGTCCCCGGACCGGGTTTAAACCCCTGCGCGGGGTCTTCGGCGCAAATCCGCACCTCGATCGCGTGGCCGGTCAGGCGCACTTCGGCTTGTTTGTAGCGCAGCGGTTGCCCGCCCGCGATGCGCAGCATTTCGCGCACAAGGTCGATGCCGGTGATCATTTCGGTCACCGGATGTTCCACCTGAATGCGGGTGTTCATCTCGATAAAGTAGAACGCACCTGACGCATCGTCATAAAGATATTCCAGCGTCCCCGCGCCGCGATACTGCACCGCTTTGGCCAAAGCCACCGCCGAGGCGCACAGCTGGTCGCGCATCGCTTGCGGCAAAGCGGCGGAGGGGGCTTCCTCCCACACCTTTTGGCGGCGGCGTTGCAAGGAACATTCGCGCTCAAAGCAATGGATCACATCGGTGCCATCGCCCAAAATCTGCACCTCGATATGGCGGGCGCGTTCGATGACTTTTTCCATATACAGACCGCCATCGCCAAAGGCGGCCTTGGCCTCGGCACTGGCTTGGGGCAGAAGGCGGTCGAACTCTTCGATGTCTTGGGCAATGCGAATGCCGCGCCCGCCGCCACCCGCCGCCGCTTTGATCATCACCGGAAAGCCGATCTTCAGCGCCAGCGCGCGGGCCTGATCGGGGTCGTCAATCCGCCCGTCTGAGCCGGGCACCACCGGCACGCCCGCCGATTGCGCCGCCACCCGTGCGGCCACCTTGTCGCCCATCACCCGAATGGCGCTGCCTTTCGGCCCCACCCAGACCAACCCCGCCGCTTCCACCGCATCGGCGAAATCGGCGTTTTCGGCCAGAAAGCCGTAGCCCGGATGCACGGCATCGGCTCCGGTATCTGCGGCGGCTTTCAGGATATTGGCGATGTTGAGATAGGATTTTGACGCCATAGGCGGGCCGATATTCACCGCCTCGTCCGCCATTTTCACCGCCAGCGAGTCGGCATCTGCCGCCGAATGCACCTGCACCGTGGCAATCCCAAGCTCTTGCGCCGCGCGGATGATCCGCACGGCGATTTCGCCCCGGTTTGCAATCAAAAGCTTTTGGATGGCCATTGTTACGCCAGTTCGATCAGCGCTTGACCTGCCATGACGGGTTCTTCGTCATCCGCGATAAAGGCGGTGATGGTGCCGGCTTGGTCGGCGGCGACCTCGTGGAAGGATTTCATCACTTCGATCAGCCCGATCACATCGCCAACAGCGACCGTGTCGCCCACGGCCTTAAAGGCGGGCTGGTCAGGCGCGGGCTTGCTGTAAAAAGTGCCGGGCAGGGGCGAGAGGATCTGTTTGCTCATGGGTCGGGCCTTTTCAGCGCGTGGAAGGAAGAGAAGAGATGGCACCGCGCACCGCTTGGGCAAGGGCCACGGCATTGGGCGTATCGGAATGCACGCAAATCGCATCGGCCCTTACCGCCAAGTCAACACCGCCCACGCTGGTGACTTTGCCCTCGGCTATGGCGCGCAGGCAGGCGGCAATGGCTTTTCCTTCGTCAGTGGCGTGGTGTTCGCGGGTGATGATCACGCGGCCCGCGTCACTATAATCGAGGTCGGCATAGAATTCTGACACGAACTTATGGCCACGTGCCTGATAGATGGTTTCGTGCAGGGTACCGAACATGCCAAAGAGCGGCACTTTAAAAACATCGGCGGCATCGCAGACGGCGTGGGCGATGTCTTCCATCCGCGCGGCCATCCCGTAAAGCGCGCCGTGGGGTTTGATATGGTTCATCTCCATCCCCTCGGCCTGCAAAAAGCCTTTGAGCGCACCGATTTGATAGATCAGGCAGTTGGTCATTTCCTCTCGCCCAATCTTCATTTCGCGCCGACCAAAACCCTGCAGATCGGGCAACGAGGGATGCGCGCCCACCTTGACCCCGTGCTTTTTGGCCAGTTGCACGGTGGATCGCATGTGGTTGTAATCTGACGCATGAAAGCCGCAGGCCACATTGGCCACATCAATCAACGGCATCAGACCCGCGTCATCGCCGATGCGGTAAAGGCCAAAGCTTTCGCCCATATCACAGTTTAGAAAAGTCATAGTTTCCCCCTGCTGGTCACGCGCCGATCATGTCGACAAGATAGACGCCGCTTTCGTGCAACTCTGCCTGCCAATTGGGTTCGATGACAAGGGTCGTTGTGATTTCTTCGATCACGGCTGGCCCTGTGATCTTGTCGCCCGCCCCCAAGCGGGCACCGGCATAGACTGGCACGTCTTGCGGAACCGCCGCAGCGTCAAAGATCATCGGGCGCGTGCCCTCTAGCGCGGATGCAGCCCCTTTGCCGGGGGCCACGGTCATGCGGTTGGGTCGATCAACCCGCCCCCAGATCGCACTTTCGACGTTGACGATTTCCACCACGCTTTGGCGTTCGGAATAGGTGTAAAGCTCTTCATGCCGCGCGTGGAAGGCTTCGATCAGTTTAATCAGCGCATCATCCGTCAGCGCGAAGGGGTCGATTTCCACCGTGCATTCATGCACTTGGCCGACATAGCGCATATCCAGACTGCGGCGGATGGAAATGCGGTCTTGGGTGAACCCATCGCGCGTCAGATCGGCCACGCCCTTGGTTTCCAAGCCTGCAAACAACCCATCCAGCCGTTGCGCCGCCCCCACCGCGTCCAGCCGGATCGGGGCTGGGGCCATGTAGTTATACTTCACATCGGAAATAATCTGACCATAGGCACACAGCCCCGAGGCGAGTTTCGAGATCAGCACCCGCGTGATCCCCATTTCCCGCGCCAGCGCCGTGATATGCGCCCCCGTAGCGCCCCCCGCACAGTTCAGCACAAAGTCGCGCGGGTCATAGCCGCGCTCGACCGAGACGCGGCGGATGGCGTTGACCATGTTGTTGTTGACGATGTTGAACATGCCGTAAGCGGCCTTTTCGACCGACAATCCCAAAGGATCGGCAATGCGCGCCTTGATCGCCTCACGCGCCTTTTGCGTGTTCAAGGGCAAACGGCCCCCCACCAGACCATCGGGGTTGATATAGCCCAGCACAAGGTTGGCATCGGTGGTCGTGGGGTGGGTGCCGCCTTGGTCATAGGCCGCAGGTCCGGGTTCAGACCCCGCCGATTGCGGGCCCATTTGCATCAGGCCCATCGTATCAATCCAGCCGATCGACCCGCCACCTGCCCCCAGCGTTTCCACCTGAATCATCGGAATGCCAATGCGGTAGCGCAAAAAGTCGATGTTCTTGGACACATTGGCCCGCCCATCCCGCGTCAGCGTGATGTCAAACGACGTGCCGCCCATATCTACCGTGATGATGTTCTTCATCCCCCACGGTTCAGCAATATACAACGCCGCCTGCGGGGCAGAGGCGGGGCCAGAGTTGATCGCATAAACCGACTGGTCCGATACAACCGACCCCACCGCCAAACCGCCGTTGGATTGGAAATAGCGCACGGGGTTTTTGGCCCCTAGGCTGCGGAAATACCCATCCACCGCCTCGACATAGCGCGTCAGGATCGGGGCGAGGTAGGCGTTGACGATGGCGGTTGAGGTGCGGGTATATTCGCGCACCTGCGGGTAAAGCTGGCTGCCCACGGTCAGGCGGACATGGGGCATCATCTCGCGCACAATCTCGGCGGCGCGCAGTTCGTGGTCGGGGTGCAGCACCGACCAGACAAAGGAAATGGCCACCGAATCCGCGCCTTCGCGGATGAAATGGCGGCACGCCTCGCGCACGTCTTCCTCGTTCATCGGGGTGTGCACGGCACCGGTGGAAATCACCCGTTCGGCCACCCCGCGCCGCAGATAGCGCGGCACCAGCATGGTGGCGGGT
>JBAXLX010000309.1:0-4422 GCA_037134595.1 Pseudomonadota bacterium | reverse complement strand
GTCCAGCCAGTGCAGCATCGCGACGGCGCGATCATGGTTCCCAAAATCAGCCCATCGCGGCACTTCGGTGCCAAAATAGGTCTTGGTCCCGCCGCCCCAAGCCCCAAAGCCTGCGTCTGCATAAAAGGTGATGCTGTCAAACACCTTGCGCCAGTCAGCCGAGATTGCTGCATCCGCTTGGTTTAGAACGAAAAGATGCGGGCGGTCGCCACGGTCACGGATCGCGCGGGCAAAGTTCAGCGCAACTTTTTCCACACCGCCAAATTCAACCAACGGCAAGATCAACCCAATATCGCGCCCGCCATCGGGCACACGCGGGTAAGCGGGCTCTTGCGCGATGTGTCGTCGCAAGATCAAATGCGACGCCTCTCTGCGCGTCAAGTCACCTTGACGCCAATCCAGCCGCTGTTTTGCCCCCTCGCACCAGACAGAGGCGCGCAAGCGGTGCAAGATGGTCAGAAAATCAAATATGGCCGTACCCTGCGCCAAAGGGAGGATGTCAAAATAAGACGTTGGCAGGCGCAATTCGATCTGGGCCAGTTTTGGTTGCGGGGCCGTGGTGGCCAAACTTTCAATCCAAGTGGTGGCCGCATCAAAGATGATGTCGCGCAATAAACTTTGCCCGATCATCAGCAAACTTGGATCGGTGCGGTGGGTTTGTGCGTTTGGATGCAGAACAAGGCCCATGCGGTCCTCACCAAGTCCGGCGGCGGTCAAGATGGCCAAGTTTGTGGCATCTGCCAAGGCCTCGAGATGCCAAAACGCGGCATGCAGCAAACCGGTTGCGCCCAAGGCCTGAAAACTGGCGGTCGTGGTCACGCAAAGGTAGGGCGGCACCCAATCGCGCGACGGGTTTGATTTGGCAAGAAAGTAGCGATGGATAAAATCCTCCACGCTCAGCGTTTCGGCCTTTCGGGCAGGATCGGTGGTAAAAATCACCTGCTGGATGTCCGACAGGACAATCGCCAGACGCGGCATTTCAGCCTGTTCCAGCGCGATCAGCGCACGGGGCGTAAAGCCTCCCTTGTGCTTTTTGCGTAGCAAAGCGGTGATGCCTGCGGCGTCGCGTTCGGAATCGGCCAACATGCTTTCAGGCCGCTTTCGATAGCGAAAGCCAAAGTCCTCAAGGTTTTGGCCCTTAAAACCGGCACGCGCCGCCGACAAAAAGAACTCCCAATCCTCAAAGCCGGATTTGAAATCGGTGTCGAAAAAAACCCCCGCATCGAAGACCTCACGGCGAATCAGACTTCCCGCCTCGCAGATGTTCATGTCGCTGTGCAACAGCCGCGAATAGGTGCCGCCATAGTCATGCGCGCTGCTGACGCCGAACATGTCTATATTGGGATAGACCCAGCCGACATCGGGGCAGGTTTCAAGCACGTGATAGGCCCGCGCCAAAGCGGGCGGACGCAGGCCATTGTCGGCATCCAGAAAAAAAACCGCGCGCACGGTTGTCAGGTTCGCCAAAACATAGCGCACCCCGTGATTGCGCGCATCCGACAGGCCGCCGTTGGGTTTTCGCAAATAGATGATTCGGTCTGGATACAGGCGCGAGTAGTGACGGCACACGTCGTCGGTTTCCTGGTGGGGGCAGCCGTCGTTCACCAGAATGATCGCGATGCCAAAAGGGGCCTGCTGGGCCAGCACAGTTTCAATCGCCTCGACCAGCAAGACAGAATGCCGGAAAATCGGCACAACAACGGCAACGCGCGGCTCGTCATGGCTTTGCAGGGCATCTTTCACAGCAAGGCGCTCCCCGCTTGCCCGTCGATGGGGTAAAAGCACGCATCGACCGGCTGCTCGGGGGCGGTGTCGTCGACCAGTCGCGACAGAAGGTACAGGTCGCAGACCTCTGCAAGCGGTTCGGCCAAAAACAGATGCAGGTCGGCCCATTCGTTCGGGCGCAGCCGGACCCATTCGCTGGACAAGCCGGCCGCAAATTCGGGCAATTTGCCCCGCTGGGTGCGCCGTTTCTTGCGCGACGCAAGAGCGTAACAGAATTCGACATCTGGACCGTGCTGGGATTCGATTTTGATCCCCCCCCACAGGTGCGACAATCCCTGACGAGCGGCATTGTCCAGACGCACGCAAGACGCCGTGCGCCCAACAGGCCGCACGGCCAAGGCCCTGCGCCACTCGATGAACTCGACCAAGTTTTCGTCGCGGGTCAAGTCGATGGCCGCCGCCAACGCCGAGGGCCCTATGCGCCATCGGCCGGTGGGCGATCCCAAAAGTGGCGCGAAGCCTTCCGCCGGCAGTGGGGCGGCGGCGCCGGGTCGATAGCGCCAAAGGTTCAGGGCCAAGACCGCGCTGCTGCCCGTTGCGCGAAAGCGCGCATCTGGGTGCGCAAACGATGGGGCCAGTTCTAAAGGCTCCGGACCGGTCCAATCTAACTGCAAAATCGGGGTCTGCGCATCGGGCCCAAGGGCGCGCGCCAAGCTGAACCGCACCCAGCCTTTGGCCAGATCCGCCGACGAAATGGCCCATTGCGCGACGACTTCAGCGCTTTCCATCAGGTCAAGTCGCGCCGTCAAGGTGCCAGCGCAAAGCGGCGCTGCGTCCAGCAAAATGGCCACGTCACTTAGACCAGCGCTGTCACCCGGCAAGCGCTGC
Organism: Pseudomonadota bacterium; assembly: GCA_037134595.1. Taxonomy (GTDB): domain Bacteria; phylum Pseudomonadota; class Alphaproteobacteria; order Rhodobacterales; family Rhodobacteraceae; genus Stagnihabitans. The sequence continues at coordinate 1,809 of JBAXLX010000309.1, read as the reverse complement.
TCGACCGGCTTGTCTTTGCCCAGCACAACCGGAGCGCGTCCGGGCAAGTGACGCAGGGAAACGCTCTGGGTCCGTTCCGCCCGGCCAGTTTGGTAGAGAAATGTTTCCAGGTTAGCAAAAGCTGATTGCGCCTGTTCAAAACTGCCCCGCAAAAAGGCCAGCTCGCGCATCAACGCCGTGCTGCGCGCCAGACTGTCGCGCCACGACTGCACCAAGACGGGCAAAAGATGGGCCGCTAAGGCCGTCGGATCATCGGCACCGCGCAAAGCAATCGGCGGCGGAGGCTCCGCCCCAAAGCGCTGCGACCAGATCTTTGCCAGCCGCACCTGCGCGGCGTGACCGGGTGGCGTGCAGTGGCAAACGGCCACGGCGTCGCGGCATACCACGTCCGCACTGACCGCGTCGTCCCCCTCCGCGAACGTCAGTTGGTCGTCGATGATGTCAAAACTGACCAACTTGTAGCCTTGCGGCACGCAGGTCGCAAAACTGGCCATATCCTGTTTGGGCAAAAGACAGATCGGCATCCAATTTATCAACATCCAATACCTCATTCGAAATAATGCCGCTACTCTCTCACACCGCAGCGGTTCCGTCCAGTGGTGCCATCAACGCCATGTCCAAGACGCGCTGTCTGCCAGTGGGTCAATGTCGCTCTTGGGGCCGTCGGCAAGATCTCAGCGCAGGCCAGATCGAAGCGATCTTGTGATGAAAGTGTCCGAAGTGACCTGCGTGAGGATCACAACCAAAAAGGCCAGCGCAAGACGATCATGGATGCTGCACCCTTAAAAAAGTGGCGTTTGCCAGCACTCCTAAAAGATTGTCCGGCAATTCATCGCAAGATAAAATCTTACCGGCCTTTCTAACATTCGGCGACGGGCCCTGTAGCTTTCGAGGGGCCCTTTGGCGGATTACTCGGAAAGCCGCTCGGTCAATCGTTCTTGAAGACATACGAAAACAAAATTTCGCAGAAATGAAAGATATTTTTCAGTTTGTTAGGGCCTGTTGACCTTGAACGACAAGCTATCAAACCCAGACGCGCATATTCAAGCGCACCAAAAACTTTGGCTTTCGGCGTGGCGCGCGTGGTCGTGCTTTTTACGCATCGGGTGTTTCATCGCAAAGCAGCCACTCTTAAATTGCGCATCCAAGGCGCATCCCGCGATCCCTACCTCTGCAACGTCGTCAGATAGGCTGCAATCTCTACCAATCTTTGCGGGGTTGGCGTCTGGATGCCGTCTCCGGTATCTACCAAAACTTTTGGCCCCACCATCAAAGGCGCGAATTTCGGCATGAGGGCGTCTGGGGCCGCGCCGTGGCTGTAGCCCCAGATTTTTGACATCACATAGGCCATCGGAAACACCCCGCCATGGCGCTGCGACAAGCCGGTGAGATCAGCCGGCCGGTGGGCGAGGCTTTTGCCCAAATCCCCGTCGCCCGTCGCACCGCGCCCATGGCAGGGCGCGCAGAGGTCGGCGAAATCGGCCTTGCCGGAACTGGGGGCCGGCGTGGGCGGTGTGGGCACGCAGGCGGCGAGGATCAGCAAAAGGGGCAGCAGGCGGTGTCTGGGCATGGGTACTCTCCGGTCACTGACGATACCCCTATACCTGTGGCGGGCGGTTGGAAACCTGTCCCGCAAGGGGCGCGGGGCCTAGACGATCTGCCCCGACTCTAGGCGTACCACGCGGTCCATCCGCGCGGCCAAATCCATGTTATGCGTGGCGATCAGCGCCGAAAGCCCAGTTTCGCGCACGATTTGCATTAGAACATCAAAGACTTGGGCGGCATTGGCGGGGTCTAGGTTGCCGGTGG
>JBAXLX010000308.1:0-4427 GCA_037134595.1 Pseudomonadota bacterium | reverse complement strand
GATTCGTATTTCAACCGCGCAAAGACGCCTTCGCCTTGAACATGGGCGGTAAGTTCTTTGATACCGCCAAGGTCAGAGAACTGCTCTTCAAGGATTTCGAATGTCCAACCCATGCGTTCGCAATAGCGCTGGTACATGCGCAACAGATCGGCGGCGAACAGGCTGGCCTCGTCACCGCCGGTGCCGGGGCGGATTTCCAAAATGGCCGGGCGGGCGTCGGCGGCGTCTTTGGGCAGAAGCGCAAGGCGCAGCGCGGTTTCCATTTCTGGAATGCGGGCTTTGAGATGCGGCAGCTCGTCTTCGGCGAGGGCGCGCATCTCGGGGTCAGCCAGCATCAATTCCGCCTCAGCCAGATCGTCCAGCGCTTGGCGATAGGCGTTGATTTCGGCAATCACCGGACCAAGGTCAGAATACTCGCGGCTAAGCGCCGCAATATCCGCCGGAGCACCGCCCGCGTTCAACCGCGCCTCGACATAGTCGAAGCGTTGGGTGATCTGGGCGAGTTTGTCTAAGGGCACCATGGGCGCGGTGTGGCGTGGAACGGGGAGGGGGTCAAGGGTTGTTGCACCTTTGACCGTTGCGCATTTGGGCCAAGATCACAAGGCGCGCTTCGGCGATCCGTGCAATGCCCTGTGCGGGAAAGTGACCCCCAAAAGGCGGCATTTTGCCACGCCGACAGATCCCTTGTGGAGGACTACCCAAAAGTATACCTTTCGAGAGTTCGTTTTGGAGGCAGATAAATGACGATTGGATTGGTTCATTTCAACCATTTGACCAGCGATAGTTTGACGAAGTGGCCCGATATGCGCACATCCAGTTGGGAGCCCAACTACGGAGATATGTTGGTCTGCGCTGCCATTGTGCGGCAGTTAAATGCCGCAGACGGTCTGCGCATTGGCTTTGGGGACTGGTTGGATGACAAGGTCGATCGTGCGATCATCCGGGGGTCGACCTATTTGCACGATTATTTCGACTTCGCAGAGGCCAACCGAACGCTGGACAGCATTGACGCCCCCTTGGCCATTGTCGGGCTGGGGGCGCAAAATCCGACGGCGGATGTCACCTATCTGGATGACAATAGCGGGGCACGTGATTTCATCGCCCGACTGAACGAGAAGTCAAAGAGCATATCGGTACGCGGCGCGTTCACCGCCGCAGTGGTGGAGCGACTGGGTGGCCAGAACATCCGTGTGACAGGCTGCCCGTCGATGTTTTACACCTTGTCCTGTCCGGTCATAAGCGTACCAGAAATGTTTTCACGGCCAGAGCGATCGGTCGGTGTTTCCATTCACTCTGGACTGAGCAACAGCATTTTTTGCCGTAGTCCACGCGAGGCGCGCATACTGCATGGACGCGCTATCGCTTGGGCGATGGAAAATGCAGCGAATGTGTCGATCTTCGAGCAAGGTGTCCTGCGCGAATACGATATCTGCGACCGTGACCTCGCCTTTGGGGAGCGGCGCGCAGCGGCAGAGGAGGTTCTTGGCCGCATCAATGCACAAGAAGAGATAAGCCCCGAACGGATGATGGCCCATATGGTCAGCGTCAAGAGCATTGAGGAATGGCTTGCCAAGGCGCGTGATCTTGACGCGATTATTGGCTTTCGGTTCCACGGAAACATGGTGGCGCTGTTGCAGGGGCGGCCCTGCCTTTACTATGTTTACGATTCGCGCATCACAGAGTTTTGCCAGCTTTACGGCCTGCCCCATCAAGATGTCGCAGAGCCATGGCGCGATCCGGTCCAGACAGTGGTCAACCATGACTGGGACACAGCGAACAGACGGATAGCAGAGTGCTTCGAGGAACTGGTAAGTTTTTATGTCGAGAACGGTTTTGACATGAGCGAACTCAAAGTTTAGACATCTTTCACTTTTTTCATGCGACGTTTACATCCTCGCAATTGTCCGAGCCGCCTTGTAAAACCCCGCAAACCTTCCTGCGTCGCTCCACCGTCGAACACGCGGTCCGCGTTCCTGCGCGTCGGAACATAGTCATAGGGTTCGGCAAATTAAGCCAAGATGGAGGGGGTACCGGGGGATCAAAGCTGCGACAGCCAATCCTTAAGCCGCGCCGCATTCACCCCCAGATCGGACTGGCCAAAGCGCTGGCGCGAGAAGATGTCAAGGCGGGTGCCTTGCGCGGTTTGCGTCACTTCGGCGGTGATGTAATCGGGATAGCCCATCAGGAACGAGCGCGAGACCCAGGTTATGCGCCCCTCGGTAGCGCTTCCGGCCATATGCTGGGTGCGCGGTGAGGTCAGGGCGACGGCTTCCAGCTTATCCAGCACCTGTTGGGAGGAAAGGGCCAAAAGACAGGCGGCGCGGGCGCCTTTGGGAACCGGTGTGATATGATCGGCGCAAGGGCCGGGAGGGATGGGGTCAGTGGTGGCAACCTTTATGTGCCAGTCTTTGGGGTCACTGGGGGCAAGGCGGATATAGGCCATCAGCGCCAGACCCGCCAAAAGCACCAGCACAGCAAGGGTTTTCCATGACATAACGATCACCTTTGTGTCCGCGCCCAATGATACAGGCACACCAGTTCATACGCCACATGCGCCCCCGCAATCGCCGTGGCTCCCGTGGTGTCATAGGGTGGCGAGACTTCGACCACATCGCCGCCGACCATATTGATCCCCGCCAGATCGCGCAGCATCGCCGCCGCCTGCCACGAGGCCAGCCCCCCCCAAACCGGCGTGCCCGTGCCCGGTGCAAAGGCCGGATCCAGCGCGTCGATGTCAAAGGTCACATAGGTGTTGGCATCGCCGACGATGTCCTTGGCCATGGCCACGGCCCAAGCGGTGCCCTTTTCATGCACCTCGCGCGCGGTGATGACATTGACGCCCAGATAATCCTCGGTCGTGGTGCGGATACCGATCTGGACGGAACGCTTGGGGTCAACCAGCCCCGATTTGACCGCCTTATAGAACATGGTGCCATGGTCGATGCGGGCATAATCGTCATCGGGCCACAGGTCGGAATGGGCATCAAAGTGGATCAGCGACAGCGGCCCAAAGCGTTCGGCATAGGCGCGCAGGATGGGGAAGGTGATGAAATGATCCCCGCCCAGCGTGATCGACCCGGCGCCTGCGGCCAAGATGGTGCGGATATGGTCGGTCAGGGTCTGGGGGAAGTCTTGGGTCTTGGCATAGTCAAACGCCAGATCGCCGTAGTCGATGATGTTCAGATCTTCCAGCGGGTTGGTGGGCCAACCGGTGGGGGGATCGTAGGGCATCAGGGTTGACGCCTCGCGGATGGCGCGGGGGCCAAAACGCGTGCCCGCGCGGTGGGTGACGGCTTGGTCAAAAGGCACGCCGGTGATGGCCAGATCAACGCCGCTCAGATCCTTGGTATAGCTGCGCCGCAGGAACGAGGTCGCCCCGCCAAAGGCATTCTCGAAGGCATAGCCGCGCTGGCTGGTGCGGGTGAAGGCGGTGTCAACTTGGGATTTGGCGTCTTCTAAGGGCATGGGCTTCTCGGGCTAACGCACGCGCGGGTCATTGAGGCCGGAGACGCCGTGGATCCGGTGGCGGGAAGGTAGGGTGTGGGGGGCGGATGGTCAACGGGGGGTTAGCCCACCCTGACCCCTTCGCGCACCAGATCATCGCTCACCCGCCGAATTGCCACTTCCAGCGTCTCAGCGATGAAATCGATCTGGGATTCGGTGATCACCAAGGGTGGGGACATCACGTTCAGATGGCCGATCGGGCGGACCAGCAGGCCAAGGCTTTCGCAGACATTCGAGATGCGTTTGGATTCGTTGATCTCATCGGGCAGCAGCTCTTTGGTTTCTTTATTCGCCACATTTTCCACACACAGCATCAGCTTGCGCCCGCGCACATCGCCTACCAAGGGCAGGGCTGACAGCGCGGCCATGCGTGTTTCGAAATAGGTGCCGACCTTGGTGGCATGGGCCAAAAGATCTTCGCGTTCGATGATCTCGATGTTTTTAAGCGCCGCCGCACAGGCGACCGGATGGCCCGAATAGGTCAGGCCAGAGGTGAACCACCGCTGCCCGCCCTGCGCCATCGCCGCCCAGATCCGGTCGGAAAAGATCACCGCGCCAAGGGGTTGGTACCCCGAGGTCAGCCCCTTGGCCGAGGTGATCATATCGGGCTGCACGCCGAATTCTGACAGGCTGGCGAACCAATGGCCAAGGCGGCCAAAGGCGGTTACCACCTCATCGGCGATAAACAAGATGTCGTGGCGCTGGCAGACCTGCCACATTCGCAGCAGGTAATCTTTGGGCGGAATGATGATCCCGCCCGAGGCTTGGATCGGTTCGGCGATGAACCCGCCAATCCGATCGGCCCCAACACGGGCAATCAGCGCTTCGAATTCAGCAATCAGGCTGTCGCAAAACTGCGCTTCGCTCATATGGGCGGGGCGGCGGTAGGGGTTGGGGACGGACAGGTGGTGGATACCGTCGTG
>JBAXLX010000307.1:0-4450 GCA_037134595.1 Pseudomonadota bacterium | reverse complement strand
ACAAAGACATCGGGCAAGATGGCGCGAACAATCTCGGCCGCGCGGCGTTCATGCGCAGGGTTCACATAGGAAAACAGAAAGCCCACAAGGATAGACTCCACCCCCGCAGCCCCCAGTTCGCGCGCCTTGGCGGCAACCGCCGCTTCATCCAGTGGCACCAGTTCCGCCCCCGAGGCATCCAGCCGCCCCGCCACCGTCATGCGAAAGCGGCGGCGGATCAGGGGGCGGCTTTGCCAAGGTAGATCCTGCATGATCGAATAGTGATGCGGCCTTTGGTGCCGACCGATGTGCAGAACGTCGCGAAAGCCTTCATTCGTGATCATCCCCGTCACAGCACCGCTGTGGACCAGCATCGCGTTGGTGCCCACCGTGGTGCCATGAAAAACGCTGTCGATCTGGGCAGGCTCGATCCCCGCGAGGGTGCAAATCGCCTTTACGCCATTGATAAACCCCAAGGCCGGGTTTGACGGCGTCGAGGGGGTCTTGTGGATCGTCACCTTGCGCTGCTCAAGATCGGCCAGCACTAGGTCGGTGAAGGTACCGCCGACATCAACGCCTAAAGCAATCATCGCACTCTCCCCGACCCGTTATGGGAAAGATTGATCCATATGGATCGACATGACAAGTCATATTCTTTCGTCTACACCGCATCCCGACATGTGGATGGGATGAGCGTCATGGCCTTGAACGAAAAACTCAAAACCGTGCTCGCGGGCGACCTGCGCGAACTGATGCTGATCAGCTACATTGTTCTGGGCAACAATGCCGTGACGAATCGTTTCATCGAACGCGGCTTTGATATGCCCGTGCATGCATGGTCTAGCCTTTACGCCATCGACCGCTTTCCCGGCATCCGCGCCAAGGAAATCCGCACGATCTTCCCGCGCCCGCAGAATACGATCAGCCGCGCCATCTCGTTGTTGGAAAAGCGCGGATACGTCCGGCAGGGGGCTTCGGACTCCGACGCCCGCGAAAAACGGCTTTTTGCGACGGCGGATGGCCAGCGCAGTCTGGCCGAGATGACCGCCCTGTCGCTGCGCAGGCAGGCAGAGCTTTTCTCGCCGTTGACAGCCGAAGAGCGCGACACGTTCTTTGGCTTGGCGCTTAAGATTGCAGCCGGGGAAAACTTGCTGCAGTCTGCCCTCGACCACACACCCGGTCCCGACACAGGCCCCCCCCCGCAGCCCGACACATGATGCGACCAAAACCAAGCGCCAAAGTGGGTCGGACACTTGGCGGTATTTTACTGCTTTGGAACGGTGCGGGCCGTCGCAAATCCAAAGAAATAAAGACCAACTATGGCGCAATCCATCTGGCGAACCGGTTTTGCATCAATTTTGGCAGCTTGCTCGTCGAAGCCTGTTTGAAAGTCTGAAAGTTTATCCGCCGCAGCACTGGACTTCCAAACCGCAACATCTTTCAAAGTCAGATCAATAGCTGTAACGAGTTCCGTCTTATCAATTACGAAGGCGGCGCATTGTTCCCCAAGGACTGCCATGCCCCCTTGGGTTAGATCACGTTCATCAGCTCCTGCACCCGCAGGTGCGATTGCCAGAAACACAGAAATAGCAGCACTCTTCATTTTCCCCATATCCCGCTCATCGAGCAAAAATACCAAATTCGAAAGATCGAAAAACCAAAGGATCGATCTAGGTCAAGCTGAACCGATCGCGGCTTGGGAAATCGGCTACACCACCGAAGGCACTTACTCGACATGCGGATACCAACGCAGCGCGGAAGATTTCGAGTCTCGGGGGTTCTTTGCGGGATGTGCGATCCCTCGCGGGTCATTCGTCATTGACCACCACCCAACGCTATATCGAAGTCAACGGGGACGCGAAGCGCAAGGTGATGGAGATGATGTGAAGTGGTCGAGGTGATGGAATGGTGTTGGGGACTATAGTTTCCACCATATCTCGGGCATTGTTAAGTCAGGATGTGCCTGAACGTTTTTTCGGTCCAGAATGTGAGGCAAGTGCACTTTTGCACTGTTTCTACACTTTGTTATCAAGTCGTTTCTAACAAATGTTACCTCCATAACTCTCGGAATTCCCATAGCTCTCGGAACTGCGTCGCCATCGACCAATGCCATACCGCAGCAATTGTTTGGATGGACATGGCAAACAGAAAAATTCTCGAATATTTTATCAAAAATACTAACAAACTTCCTCAGAAAATCTGGTTCAATCAGTCTTTGAACCTCATGAAACTCAATAACTAATATCTCGAAGGACGCAAGCATTTCAGCGCGCGCGCTCAATAAAACCGAGTACTCATCTCCTTCAATGTCCATTTGAAGAATTTTTGGTTCGTCCGAGTTTGGAATACTTTCATGAACCCAGTCTTCCAGATTTATGAATTGTCCATACGTCTTGGGTCCTAAGAATTTTTTAGTAAACTCAAAGTTACTGCTCACAATTGGGCTGGCTTCCACAGAAGCGTCCGCAAGAAACGATTTTATTCCATACAAGCGATCCAATTCTTCTTCAAATTTCGCAATATCGCCTACACCAGGACTGAAGCAGTATTTGACAGCACTTAAGATATCAGGAAGTAAATACCCACCGTCTGAATCTCCCCCAATACGAATTAAGTCGCAAGATACATAATTTCCCCTAAAATTTGCAAGAAACCCTCTGAGTTCCGCACTCTTCGGACCAGACAGCGAAAATGATTCTGACAAGGCAAAATGCTTTTTTTCTCTTCGACGCCGAAGAAGTTCAAAAAAACCTCTCTTAAGTGGTACTAACCCTGGGATGATTTTGAGGTACTTGATGAATTTGTGCATTTTGGCCGAACTCTCTCGCCTTAATTATAGCCTTAAGGTTGTGTCAAGTTCGCCAATGCTGTCAAGACGTTTTTGCAGTCTCTGTATGAAAAAGCAGTGGCGTCAACGACCAAGCTCACCATTGACCAACGCCATGCACCCCCCGCGACTCCCCACCCATCGCGCGGGTCTACCACTCTATAACTCTTTATGAGTTTTAGTTGGACAAAGCTGAGTTCTTGGGATCAGTTCCTCGACCCAAAATCGCACCCCCTACACCGGTCCCCACCCAAACCCCGCAACACCGCCTTTATAAGAATTTACAACTTTTCTCATAACCCAAAACCGCCCCGAAGGGCGGCTTATGGTCTTGTTATCTTTGGGAGGATTGGTGGAGCCAGACGGGATCGAACCGTCGACCTCTTGAATGCCATTCAAGCGCTCTCCCATCTGAGCTATGACCCCATTGCAGCCTATCCGAGCTTGCGATCGTGCGACGTTGGGCGCGTCTCTGCGGCTTAGTATTGGCAGGCGCGGGGGGGTGCAAGCGCAAAGTTGCGGTCCCCCCACAGTTTTATTATCATTCGTCCTCGTCGCCGGGAACTTCGGTCAGATCGTCCAGCGACACGGTGTCGTCGGCGTCTTCTTCCAGCAGCTCATCGTCCAGCTCGGCGTCATCTGCCACACCGGGGGTAAGCAGATCATCGTCAGTATCCAGATCATCCACCAGAACGTCATCGTCTTTTTCGGGCGCAACGCGGGCGATCACGGAAGCAGCCATCTTGCGGCGTGCGCTTTCAATGTCGACGACTTCGCCGGTGTAGGGACTGACGACAGGGGTGCGGTTCAGGTCATAGAAACGCTTGCCAGTGGTCGGGCAGATGCGCTTCGTGCCCCATTCAGCTTTGGGCATGGTAATCCTTGCTAGGCTATTGCCAGAGAGCCGCCCGCTTGCCATAGGGCGGGGGCCAAGTCAAAGACTTTTCTACGCTGGCAAAGGCCTTTGTGGCGGGCGCAGAATGCGTTAAGCTGAACCCTGCTTGTCCGAGGTGCCATGCCCGTTTTGCCCGGTTCTCCCCCGCTGGATATCACGCTGCGCCGTTCGGCGCGGGCGGTGCGATTTTCGTTGCGAGTGTCGGCACTTGATGGGCGCGTGACCCTGTCAATCCCCCAGCGCGCGCGCGAGGCCGAGGCGATGGCTTTTGCCCGCCAGCATGAAGATTGGCTGCGGGCGGCCTTGGCGCGGCAGGGCGGGGCCTTGGCGATTGGCTTTGGCTCTGTGCTGCCGATCGAGGGGCGCGAGGTGGTCTTGGCCCAAGGCACCGGCCGCGCGGCGCGGCCCTTGGGTGATTCGCTGTTCCTGCCGGGGGCAGAGGCGCAGGTGGCGGCGCGGGCGGCGGCCTATCTGCGCGCTTTGGCCCGCGACCGCTTGGCTGAGGCATCGGAACACTACGCGGGTCTTTTGGGGCGCAAGGTGGCGCGCATCACCCTGCGCGACGACCACGTCGACGTCGTCGCCGAGTGGGACCTCTTCCTCCTGGCCGACGCTTCCCCCACCGCCCTCGCGACGGCCTCGGACGAGGCGCTCGCCGCGGCCCGCGCGCGGCTCCAGCGCACCATCGAGGACGGCACGCAGCTTCGCGTGGACGGCGCCCCGGTGCCGCTGCACCTCACCGGCTGGCC
>JBAXLX010000306.1:0-4461 GCA_037134595.1 Pseudomonadota bacterium | reverse complement strand
TGCTAGACCGCGCGGTGCCCTTTGCCGCTGCCGCCCAAGCGCGGGTGGGCTTGCCCGTCTCCATCGACAATGACGCCAATCTGGTGGCCTTGGCCGAGTTGTGGTTTGGCGCTGGCCGCAGCTTGGCCGATTTTGCCGTGGTGACAATTGAACACGGCGTGGGCATGGGCTTTGTGATGAACCACCGCATCTACCGCGGCGCGCAAAGGCTGGGGTTGGAACTGGGGCATATCAAGGTCGAACTGGACGGCGCCCTGTGCCGCTGCGGCCAGCGCGGCTGTCTGGAGGCTTACGTGGCCGACTACGCCCTTGCGCGCGAGGCGGTGACGGCCTTGAACCTGAACGCCAGTCAAAGCCTGTCGATGCCCGTGTTGCTGGAAAGCCTGTATGATCACGCCAAGGCTGGCAACGCCACCGCCCGCAGCATCTTTCGCAGGGCAGGGCGCTATCTGGCGATGGGGTTGGCCAATGTGGTGAACCTGTTTGATCCGGCATTGATCATCCTGTCAGGCGTGCGGATGCAGTATGACTATCTTTACGCCGCCGAGACTTTGGCCGAGATGCAGGATTTGGTCATCAACTCGGGCCGTCCGCGCCTGCCGATTGAAATTCACGCTTGGGGCGATCTGATGTGGGCGCACGGCGCTGCGGCCTTAGCCCTGTCGGCGGTGAGCGAAAAGGCCTTGACGATGCCGCGCGAGATGGCGGCTCAATAGGGGCATTGGCGGTCTGCTCAAAGCCAAAGGCCGCCTTGCTGCAGGCTGGAGGGTTTCACACCCTCCAGACCTCCCGTGGAGTATTTGCGCCAAGATGAAGGGGGCGCGGTTTTTTAGGCTGCCACCACCTGATACCCAGCCGCCGCCATCACGCGGTGCAGTTCTTTATTGCCCTTGGTTGACCATTCCAGCGGCGGGGCTTTCTTGGGGTCTTGCTCGGCTTCCACCACAAACCAGCCTTCGTAGCCGTGGCTGGCAAGGCGTTTGACAATCGCCTCGAAATCCAGCGACCCATCGCCGGGTACGGTACAGGCCCCCTTCACCACGGCGTCAAGGAAGCTTTCCTTTGACCGGTCTAGCGCATTGATCACGTCCATCCGCACGTCTTTGGTGTGCACATGGGTGATGCGGGCGTGGTGGTTGTCGATGGCGCGCAGCACATCGCCGCCCGCAAAGGCCAGATGGCCCGCATCAAACAGCAAGGGAATGCCCGCGCCAGAGTGTTTCATGAACAGGTCAAGCTCGGCTTCGGTTTCAATCACCGCCGCCATGTGGTGGTGATACGACACGGGCATCCCTTGGTCGGCACACCATTCGCCAAAGGCTGTCATGTTGCGGGCGTAAGTTTTGATCTGGTCCGCATCCAGCTTGGGCTTGCTGGCCAAGGGTTTAGAGCGGTCGCTCTGCACCGAGCGCGCCACTTCGCCGTAGACAATGCACGGCGCTTTGGCGGCGATGAACAGATCCATCTGGGCGCGGATGCGGTCTTTGTTCTCTTCCAGATCGCCCTCTAGCACGGTGCCCGAGAACCAGCCGCCGCAGACCGAAATGCCGTATTTTGTCAGGATCGGCCCCAACTCGCCGATGGTCATCGGAAAGCGCCGCCCCGTCTCCATCCCCGTATAGCCCGCCTGCGAGGCTTGGCGCAGGCATTCCTCAAGGCTGACATCGTCGGACAGTTCTACCAGATCGTCATTCCACCAGCAGATCGGGGAAATCCCCAGTTTGGCTTTCAGCATCGCATCCCCCTTTCGATTGATTTGGGCCGTGGAGTAGCCAATCTGGTCCCTTCGGGCAAGGGGTTTGGAATGAAAATTCCAAAAGTGGTGCGGAACGCCACAGATATGCCACGCCCAATTCCCGCTTGCGGCTTGGGCCAGCGCCCCTATGGTCGCGCCTCACCTTGCAGGAGATTCCCATGGCCCCCCCACGCCCGATTGACCAGATCATTGCCGCTGAAATTGGTGCGTCCAGCGGGCAGGTTCAGGCGGCGGTGGCCTTGCTGGACGCAGGGTCGACCGTGCCCTTCATCGCGCGGTATCGCAAAGAGGCGACAGGCGGTTTGGATGACACCCAACTGCGCACCTTGGCCGAACGCCTGACCTATCTGCGCGACTTGGCAGACAGGCGCGGCGCGATTGCCAGTTCGATTGAAGGGCAGGGCAAGATGACCGAGGCTTTGGCCAAGGCCATCGCCAGTGCCGTCACCAAAGCCGAACTTGAGGATTTGTACCTGGCCTATAAGCCCAAACGCCGCACCAAGGCGATGATCGCGCGGGAATTGGGGTTGCAGGGGCTTTATGACGCCATTTTGGCGCAGCGCAGTGCTGACCCGCAGGCTTTGGCCGCGGCCTTTGTCAGCGATGCCGTGCCCGATGCCAAAACCGCGCTCGAGGGCGCGCGCGATATTCTCGCCGAAGGCTTGGCCGAAGATGCCGCCCTCTTGGGCCGCTTGCGCGCCCATATGAAACAGGTGGGCCAAGTGTCGGCCAAGGTCGTGACGGGCAAAGTGGGCGAAGGGGCCAAGTTTTCGGACTATTTCAGCCATGTGGAACCTTGGGCCGCAGCCCCGTCCCACCGCGTGCTGGCTATGTTGCGCGGGCAGAACGAAGGCTTTTTGGCGCTGGATTTGGCGGTTGATGCCGACGCGCCCAAGGGCGAAAGCCCCGCAGAGCGGGCCTGTGCCGCCGTTCTTGGCGCAGGCGGGCAAGGATTGGGCGACAAGTGGCTGCGTGAGGCTGCGGCTTGGGCATGGCGGATCAAGCTGCGCACCAGCTTGACGCTGGATCTTATGGCCGAACTGCGCCTGCGGGCCGAAACCGAAGCGATTCGCATTTTTGCACGCAATATGAAAGACTTGCTTTTGGCCGCCCCCGCAGGGGGCAAAGCCACGATGGGCCTTGATCCGGGCATTCGCACGGGTGTGAAGGTTGCGGTGATTGATGCGACGGGCAAGGTGCTCGCCACCGATACCGTCTATCCCTTCCAGCCCAAAAACGAGTTGCGCGCCGCCCAAGCCAGCCTCGCACGGCTGATTGCGGCACACGGTGTCAAGCTGATTTCCATAGGCAATGGCACGGCCAGCCGCGAAACCGAAAAGATGGTGGCCGATCTGCTGGCAGTTTTGCCCGGCGAAAAGCCGGTCAAGGTGATTGTGTCGGAAGCGGGGGCCTCGGTCTATTCGGCGTCAGAACTGGCGGCCAAGGAGTTCCCCGATCTGGACGTGTCGCTGCGCGGCGCGGTCAGCATCGCACGGCGCTTGCAAGACCCCTTGGCCGAACTGGTCAAGATCGAGCCGAAGGCGATTGGTGTGGGCCAATATCAGCACGATGTCGACCAAAGCCGCCTTGGGCGCAGCTTGGCCGAGGTCGTGGAAGACGCTGTGACCCCGGTGGGGGTGGATTTGACCACTGCCTCGGCCCCGCTTTTGGCGCAGGTGTCAGGGCTTGGCGCGGGCTTGGCGGGGGCGATTGTGGCGCACCGCGATGCCAAAGGGCCGTTTGGAACGCGCAAAGACCTGCTGAACGTGGCGCGCTTGGGGCCCAAAGCCTTTGAACAGGCGGCAGGCTTCTTGCGCATCCGGGGCGGGGGCGAGCCTTTGGATGCCTCGTCGGTGCATCCGGAAGCTTATGACGTGGTGCGCAAGATCGTCGCCGCCTCGGGCCGCGATATCCGCGCTTTGATGGGCGATGCCACGGCTTTGGCGCGGCTGGACCCGCAGCGCTTTGTCGATGCGCGCTTTGGTCTGCCCACGGTCAAGGACATTCTGGCCGAATTGGAAAAACCCGGCCGCGACCCGCGTCCGGAATTCAAGACGGCCAGTTTTGCCGAAGGCGTCAACGAGATCAAAGACCTGCGTCCCGGAATGCTGCTTGAGGGTACCGTCACCAATGTGGCGGCCTTTGGGGCCTTTGTCGACATTGGTGTGCATCAGGACGGCTTGGTGCATGTCAGCCAACTGGCGGACAAATTCGTCAAAGACCCGCATGACGTGGTCAAGGCCGGCGATGTCGTGCAGGTGCGCGTGGTCGAGGTGGACGCACCGCGCAAACGCATTGCCTTGACGATGAAGAAAGACAGTGCCGAGGCGCGCGAGTTGGCGCGCGAGCGTGTGGCACCCCAGCCCAAGGCCAAGCCCGGGCCGATGATGGCAGCGCCGCAGCAGGCCCCGGCGAGCGGGGCTTTTGCCGAGGCGCTGAAGGCGAAGTTCTCGCGCAGCTAGGAGGGCTTGGCCCCGAATTTTCTGCGAAAATTCAAGTCCAATTTCCGAATGTTCTGCGAAAATTCAGATCACGGCGCAAGCTAGGTTGGAAGGTGAATTTTCGCAGAAAATTCGTGGCCATGGGTTTTTTTCAACAAGCGAACCAGCCTAGCTGGCCGATCCGCCCACGGTCAGCCCCCCGATCAACAAAGTGGGCTGGCCCACCCCCACCGGCACGAACTGCCCTGCCTTCCCACAACTGCC
>JBAXLX010000305.1:0-4461 GCA_037134595.1 Pseudomonadota bacterium | reverse complement strand
GACCTATGACCATGAAATCGCGCGGATTTTGGCGACCTTGGGCATCGATTCCGAAAACGATCCGGCGATCAGCTATCATGACGAGCTGTATTACTGGAAGAATAAGGACCGCCAGAACCTGCAAATCGTCGATTGGCAAAGCCTGTCGGCCAGCGGCTGGCGCGTGCGCTATTGGTTCAACCAGCCGATGATGGAAAACCGCCTGCTGGCGCTTGCCGCCACATTGCCGAACATCACCCTGATGCGCGGCTGGCAGGGGGTGGGGCTGGCCCAAGATGCCGACAGCGTCACCCTGTCCTTGCAGCGCAACGCGGAAGAGGTGGGCGCAAACGGCGACTCCTACAGCCTGCGCGCCCGTTTCGTGGCCGGAACCGATGGTGCCAACAGTTTCGTGCGCGAAGCCTTGGGGATCGAGAATGAGGATAAGGGTTTCTTCTACGATTGGCTGATCCTCGACATGATCCCGTCCTTTGACTACACCGCCAGCCGCCCGGATGAACCGGCGCAATGGCAGTTGTGCGATCCCAAGCGCCCGACGACCATCGTTCCCGGCGGTCCCGGCCCGATCCCCGGCGGACCCGCGCGGCGGCGGTGGGAGTTCATGGTGCTGCCCGGCGAACAGGCGCATGAGCTGCAAAAGCCCGACCGCGCATGGGAGCTTTTGCGTCCGTGGGGCGTGACCCCCGACAACGCCGCATTGGAGCGCAGCGCCGTTTACCGCTTTCAGGCCCGCTGGGCCAAGGAATGGCACAAGGGCCGCTGCCTGATCGGCGGGGATGCCGCCCACCTGATGCCCCCCTTCGCCGGTGAGGGCATGTGCGCCGGGGTGCGCGATGCGGTGGCGATGGCATGGCGGCTGAATGGCATCCTTGAGGGCAAGTTCGGCACCGACATCCTTGCCAGCTACACCAGCGAGCGCATCGAACATGCCAAGCATTACATCAGCTTCAGTCAGGAACTCGGCCAGATCATCTGCATCGCCGACGCCACCGCCGCGGCAGAGCGCGACGCCAAAATGATCGCGGGTCTTGCGGCAAGTGAAGGCAAGCCCGTGCCGACCGACATCTGCCAATTGGGCCAAGGCGCGTGGTGCGATGGCACCGCCCATGCCGGAGAGTTGTCGGCCCAAGGCGTGGTCGAACATGCCGGAAAGCGGGATCGCTTTGACCAAGCCGTAGGGCAGGGGTGGGTGCTGATCGGTTACGATGCTGATCCGGCGGCAGCGCTGACCCCGGCACAGGCCGCGCAACTGGCGGCGCTGGACGGGTTGGCCGTTCGGATCGGCCCCAAGGGCAGTGATGCCCCGGTGATCGACGTGGACGGCCGCTTTGCCGATTGGCTGGGCCGCGCCGGGGTGCGCTATGCGCTGATCCGCCCGGATTTCTATGTGGCGCTGACCGCCGATACCCCTGCTGATCTGCAAGCCCGCTTTGCCACCGTGATGGACCGCCTGCATCTGCAAGCGCCCGTGGCTTTGGCGGCGGAATAACCCCATTACATAACGCGGCGTTATATTGACGCCCCGTCATACGATCATAATAGCGCAAGACCAGTTCTAGCATCGCAGCATGACCAGTTTGGGCGGCAGAGGAGGCCGCCCTGACCGGACGATCAAACGGAGCGACCCAGCAAGGGCGGTCCAAGCAAAAACCCAAAGGGAGGAAACGACATGATCACCCGCCGCAGACTGATCGGCACCGGGGCCGCATTCGCCGCCGCGTCCGGCCTGTCCATGCCCGCACTCGCGCAGGCCAAGAAGTTGAAAATCGGCTATGTCAGTCCGCAGACCGGCCCGCTGTCGGCCTTTTCCGCTGCTGACAGTTTCATGGTTGAAAAATTCCTCGCCGCCGCTCCCGGATTGGGGCTGGATGTTGAGGTGATCGTGAAGGACAGCCAGTCCAACCCGAACCGCGCCGCCGAAGTGGCCAAAGAACTGATCAGCCGCGATGAGGTGAACCTGATCCTCGTGGCCTCGACGCCCGAAACCACCAACCCGGTCTGCTCGATTGCCGAACAGGAAGAAATCCCGGTCATCTCGACCGTCGCGCCGTGGCAGCCGTGGTTCATCGGCCAGCAGGGCAATCCGGGCGATCCGGCAAGCTGGCAGGAATTTGACTATGTCTACCACTTCTTCTGGGGGCTTGAGGACAACATCGCCACCTTCATGAACATGTGGGCGATGGCGGACACCAACAAAAAGGTCGGCGCACTTTGGCCGAACGATGGCGACGGCAACGCCTGGGCCTCGCCGCAGGTTGGCATGCCGCCCGCGCTGGCTGCGGCTGGGTATGAGCTGACCGATCCGGGTCGCTATCAGAACCTGACCGATGATTTTTCCGCCCAGATCAACGCCTTCAAACAGGCGGGATGTGAAATCATGACCGGCATTCCGATCCCGCCGGATTTCACCACCTTCTGGACCCAAGCCAAACAGCAAGGCTTCAACCCCAAGCTGGTGTCGGTGGCCAAGGCGCTGCTCTTCCCCGAAAGCGTCGCCGCTTTGGGCGAGTTGGGCCACAACCTGACGGCTGAGGTGTGGTGGTCCCCCGCCCATCCGTTCAAATCCTCGCTTTCGGGCGAAACCGCTGCGGAACTGGCAACGGCGTTTGAAACCGCAGCCAAGCGGCAGTGGACCATGCCCGTGGGCTTTGTCCATGCGCTGTTCGAAGTGGCGGCGGATGCCATCAAGCGCACCGATGACCCGACCGATGGCGCGGCACTGGCCGAAGCGATTGCGACCACCAACCTCGATACCGTGGTGGGTAAGGTTCAGTGGGGCCGCGACAACGTGCCGGAATTCGCACGCAAGAACATCTCAAAAACCCCGCTGGTCGGTGGCCAGTGGCGGCGCAAAGAGGATGGCAATTTCGACCTCGTGATCGTCGAAAACGCGGGCGCGCCGGAAATTCCGCTGGGTGGCACGCTGGAAACCCTGTCCTGACGACAATCGGCCCCGGCGCGCAAGTGCCGGGGTCCTGCCGGAGAGTTCCATGTCCATCCTTTCGCTGCGCTCTGTGTCCAAGTCCTTCGGCGCGCTGAAGGTTACGGACGATGTCAGTTTCGATTTGCAACCCGGTGAGGCCTTGGGGATCATCGGGCCAAACGGCGCGGGAAAATCGACCCTGTTCAACCTGATCACCGGCAATATCGCGCCCGATCAGGGGCAGGTGTTCTTGGACGGGCGCGACGTGACGCGCACCCCGCCAATGCAGCGCGTGGTGGCCGGGGTGGGGCGGTCGTTCCAGATTCCGCAGCCCTTTGGCGATCTGACCGTCTACGAAAACCTGCTGGTCGCCGCGCGCTTTGGCGGTGGTTTGGGCGGGCGAGAGGCTGGGCTGTTCTGCATGGATATCCTTGACCGCACTGGCCTTGCCGGGGTGACCGAGAAAAAGGCGGGCGGCCTGTCGCTGTTGCAGCGCAAGCGGTTGGAACTGGCCCGCGCGATGGCGACACGCCCGCGCGTGATCCTGCTGGACGAAATCGCGGGCGGCTTGACCGATGGCGAATGTGTGGAACTGGTGGCGACGATCCGCGCCATCCATGCCGAAGGGACCGCCATCGTCTGGATCGAACATGTGCTGCACGCGCTGAATTCGGTGGTGGAACGGCTGATGGTCCTGAACTTTAGCCCCCCTCTGCAGTGCTCTCCCTACGGGGCCCCGGCGCGCGCTTCGCCGTCCCCCCAGGCGCCCCCCATTCGGCCCCCCTCGGCTCGCTCCCCCCCCCTGCCGGCCAGGCAGATGCCTGCCCCGCCCCCGCCATGCCTGAAGAGGAGTCCTCTTCAGGAAAGGAACCGCGCGCGCCCCAGCCCGGCCGCGCCCTCCAGAGCCCCCTCCCTCTGTTTCAGCTTGCCTTGTTTGTGCGGGATATTCCTTGGGGGGTACTGAAGCAACCCGCTGCCGCGCGGCGCCGCGCCGCGCCCTGCCTCGGGCGCCGCCGCCGCCAAAGTGTCCGAGGCGGCGGGGCGGCCCGGTGGCCTTCACAGTGATCATCATCGCCTGTGAGTAATAAGTTCGCCTTCTACTGGCTCGCGCCGAGCTTGGGGGGACGGACTGTGGAAAGGCTTCTGGAGGTGGGCGGTCGGCACTATTGTCATCGCCCAGCGCGGCGAAGGCGCCGCGTTTTGATGAAAAATGAGAATGGCCGATAAATGGACGCTTTCTCACCGTGAAACCCCTGAAATTTTTCGGTCATTGGGACAAGGCCGTAACCTTCCAGCGACGCCGCGGCCGCCGCGGCCCCGCTCGCGTTTCGGCGCATGAATGGAGTAGGAGCCTCTCCATCACCCGCAACGCACCGCGGAAGCGTCGCCCTGCCCGCGCTCGGGCGGCGTCGCCGGTTCGCGGCTTCCCCGCCCCCGCGGACGCGATGCCACTCGCGCGCGCAGCGGCGGCCCTGATTGCCGCGGCCCTGCTGCTGTTGTCCGGTGAGCGCCGCGCGGCAGGGCGCCGCGCCGCGCCG
>JBAXLX010000304.1:0-4501 GCA_037134595.1 Pseudomonadota bacterium | reverse complement strand
GCGGCACAGGTCTTGGCTGTCGAACGGGTTCGGCCAAACCCCAACCAACCGCGCCGCGCCTTTGCACCTGAGGCGTTAGACCAGCTGGCCCAGTCCATCCGGCAGAAGGGCATCGTTCAACCCCTTATCGTGCGGGCTGTTGGGCAAGATGGTCAATATGAAATCGTGGCGGGTGAGCGGCGGTGGAGAGCGGCGCAAATCGCTGGGCTTCACGAGGTGCCCGTTGTTGTGCGTGATTTTGACGATGTTGAAGTTCTCGAAATTGCGATTATTGAGAACATTCAGCGCGAAGACCTTAACCCTATTGAAGAAGCCTTAGCCTATCGCCAGTTGATCGACCGCTTCGGTCACACGCAAGAGAAACTGGCCGAGGCTCTGTCGCGCAGTCGCAGCCATGTGACCAACCTGCTGCGCCTTCTGACATTGCCGGCATCCGTGCAAGACTATGTGACCACAGGCGCCTTATCGGCCGGACACGCGCGGGCCCTCGTCTCGGCCCCGAATCCCGCGGAACTGGCGATGGCCGTTGTAAAGCGTGGCCTGTCCGTGCGCGAAACAGAAAGGCTGGCGAAAACTGTTATTTCCAAACCCATGCCTAAAGGGCGAAAGCCGGAAAAAGATGCAGATACAAGGGCGATAGAGGCTGACCTCTCGGCAAATCTTCGCATGATCGTCAAGATTGATCACGGTGCAATGGACGCGGGCGGTCTTTTGACCATCAAGTATCGGACCTTGGAGGATCTTGACATGCTGTGTGACGTTTTGTCCAAAATCCCGCGGGACATGATGGAACCTCACTGACCGCGGCTTAGACCAACAAATCCCGCAGGATCGCATTCAGCAATAATCGCCCGGTGGTGGTGGTTTTCAAGTGTCCAGCAACGCGCTGCACCAATCCGTTGGTCTCCAACTGGTGCAACTTTGTTTCGGGAAGGTCCGCCCCAGAAATGGACTTAAATCGCGCCATATCGGTCCCTTCGGTCAAGCGCAGCGACATGAGCAAGTATTCCAGTGTGTGATCGTCGCGCGAACTGGCTGTTCGCAGGGATTCGCCTGCAAGGCCGTCCTCAACCTGCTGCAGCCAAGCGCCGGGTTGCATCGGTGCCTCAGTCGCCCATCTTTGATGGTTCAGGGTAAGACGGCCATGCGCGCCGGGACCGATGCCTGCGTAGTCTCCCATGCGCCAATAGATCATATTGTGCCGCGATTCTTGTCCCGGCTGGGCGTGGTTAGAAACTTCGTAACTTGGCAGGCCCGCGGCGTTACACATGTCTTGTGTCATCAAAAACATGTCCGACGACAAATCCTCATCTGGCAAACCGCGCAACTGTCCCAGGCTATGACGGGCGCCAAAGACTGTCCCATCCTCAATCGTCAGCTGGTACAGCGACAGATGGGTGGGGCCCATCGCAAGCGCTTCAGCCAGCTCTGCCCGCCACGCAGCACGGGCTTGGTCTTGGCGCGCGTAGATCAGATCAAAACTGACGCGGTCAAAGGTGGCGCGCGCTATGTCATAGGCCGCTTTGCCCTCGGCGGCGGAATGCTTGCGCCCCAATCGGCGCAGATCGGCATCATTCAGAGCTTGCATCCCAATGGAAATCCGGTTGACGCCGGCATCGCGGTAGCCGGAAAATCGGCCCGCTTCGACCGATCCAGGATTGGCTTCCATCGTGATTTCGATGTCATTGGCCATCGTCCACGTCGCGCGCACGCCTTCCAATATCCTGTGTACCACGTCAGGGCGCATTAAAGAGGGCGTGCCGCCGCCAAAGAAGACGGAATTTAGCACACGTCCCGCCGTCTCTGACCCAACGCGCGCGATCTCGGCCAGATAGGCGTTTTGCCAGCGTGTTTGGTCGATCTGGGCTGCGACGTGGCTATTGAAGTCGCAGTAGGGGCATTTTGATTGACAAAAGGGCCAGTGAATGTACAGGCCAAAGCCGCCATTTTGCCAGTCCTCTGTCATTCTTTAAACGCCGTGACTTCGATTTCAACTCTCATCTCTGGGCGGATCAACCCTGCGATCACCATGGTTGCGGCGGGCCGTATCTCGCCCAAGGTTGCTCCCAGCACCGGAACCAAGGCGTCCACCAAGGTCACGTCTGTCACAATGTAGTGCACCCGCACGATATCGTTCAAGTCAAAACCGGCTTGGGCCAGAACGCTTGCGATTGTGGCAAAGCAGTTGCGGGCTTGGTCGGCGATGGTGTCCGGCATCGTCATGGTCGCATAGTCATAACCCGTCACGCCCGATACAAAGCACCATCCGCCTTTCACAACGGCGCGGCTGTAGCCCATGGTGGCCTCAAACGGCGATCCGGTTGAAATATGTTTCACGTGAAACATTCCTCGATCAGTTTGGCAAAGGCCGCGGCGCGGTGGCTGATCTTGTTCTTCAGCGCCTCGTCCATCTCGCCAAAGGTTTCCAAATACCCATCGGGCCTGAAAATCGGGTCGTACCCATGCCCATGCGCACCGCGCATCGGCCACACAATCTGGCCCTCCGCGCGCCCGGCAAAAACCCGTTCTTCCCCGCTGGGCCGTACCAAAGCCAAGGTGCAGCAAAACGCAGCGCGGCGTGGTGCTGGGGCCTTGACGGCCTGCAACAGCCCCCATGTCTTTTCCATCGCCCGCCCAAAATCGCGGCCCTTCGCCCCTTCGGCCCAATCGGCAGTATAAATCCCCGGAGCACCCCCCAAAGCTTCCACGTCTAACCCCGAATCATCGGCCAAAGTCACCAATCCCGAAGCCGCAGCGCCGGCCCGTGCCTTTAGTAAGGCGTTGCCAGAAAACGTGAATTCCGTCTCTGCAGGCTCAGCCAAGCCAAGTTCG
Source organism: Pseudomonadota bacterium (assembly GCA_037134595.1). Taxonomy (GTDB): domain Bacteria; phylum Pseudomonadota; class Alphaproteobacteria; order Rhodobacterales; family Rhodobacteraceae; genus Stagnihabitans. Next base: position 1,669 of record JBAXLX010000304.1, on the reverse strand, counting down.
GTCAACGACACGACATGAACGCCAAAAGGCTGCAGCAATGCCGAAATCTCGGCCAGTTTGCCGCGATTCCCCGTCGCCACCAGCAGCGTTTCGCCAGCCGAAATCCGCATCACGCCACTGCGGCTTTCTGTGCGGCAACCAAGGCCGCAACGCCCGCCTCTGCCAAATCTAGCAATTTTCCCATCTCATCGCGCGAAAATGTCGCCCCTTCGGCCGACATCTGCACTTCGATCATGCGACCACGCCCCGTGATCACAAAATTCCCATCGGTGCCCGCGACAGAATCTTCAGCATAATCAAGGTCTAACACCTCTTGCCCCGCATAAACCCCGCAGGACACCGCCGCCACATGGTCAATCATCGGATCGCTGACAATCACCCCCGCCTTCATCAACTTATTCACCGCCAACCGCAGCGCCACCCAACCGCCGGTGATCGATGCACAGCGCGTGCCGCCATCGGCCTGAATCACATCGCAGTCCACCACGATCTGCCGCTCACCCAAGGCCGACCGATCCACGCCCGCCCGCAACGCCCGCCCGATCAGCCGCTGAATTTCCTGCGTGCGCCCCGATTGCTTGCCCATCGCGGCCTCGCGCTTGGTGCGCCCGCCTGTGGCGCGCGGCAGCATGCCGTATTCTGCCGTCACCCACCCCAACCCCGTGCCCTTCAAAAAACTCGGCGGCTTCTCCTCGATCGTGGCGGAACACAGCACATGCGTGTCGCCCATCTTGATCAGGCACGACCCTTCCGCATGTTTCATCACCCCGGCTTCAATCGAAACCGACCGCATTTCATCCAATTTCCGGCCCGAGGGACGCATGTGAGCACCTTGTGTTGGGATATTATCTCGCTAAGTCAGATATGACGCACTGGCGCAAAGGCGCAACCCCGATTGACGGACAACCCCCGCCGTCCTTACAAGAGATCATGTCCGACACATCCACCATCCTGACAGAGATGAACGACCGCTCCCGCGAGGTGTTTCGCCGTGTGGTGGAGTCGTATCTCAATTCCGGCGATCCGGTGGGTTCGCGCACCCTAACGCGCACGATGTCAGAAAAGCTGTCAGCGGCCACAATCCGCAACACCATGCAAGATCTTGAATTTCTCGGCCTGCTCGACAGCCCCCATGTCTCTGCTGGCCGAATCCCCACGCAGCTGGGCCTGCGCATGTTCGTTGACGGCTTGATGGAGGTCGGCACGATCGACGATCAAGACCGCGCCAAGATCGAATCTTCGATGGGCCGCGATGATGGCAATGTCACCTCGCTGCTGGATCAGGTCGGCGCTGCCCTGTCGGGCATCACACGGTCGGCCAGCTTGGTTCTTGCGCCCAAGCAGGAAACGGCGATCAAGCATATCGAATTTGTCAGCCTTTCGCCCGACCGCGCCCTAGTGGTGTTGGTCTTTGCCGATGGCCATGTGGAAAACCGCCTGTTCGCCCCACCCCCCGGCCAAACCCCGTCTTCCATGCGCGAGGCGGCGAATTTCCTTAACGCCATCGCAGAAGGCCGCCGCCTGTCAGAACTGCGCCCGCTGATCGCCGCCGAAATCGCCCGCCACCGCCAAGAGATTGATTCGCTGGCCCGTGATCTGGTCGAAAGCGGCCTCGCCCTGTGGGAAAACGCAGGCGAGCGTGGTGAGCGTCTGATGGTGCGCGGTCAGG
>JBAXLX010000303.1:0-4528 GCA_037134595.1 Pseudomonadota bacterium | reverse complement strand
CTCTTTGCTTTCCACGACCGGACCCAAAGGGCCCAAATGTGGGGGAGGCTTGCGCCTCCCCCCCGGTGTTATTGAACCACAACGTTGAACGATTGCGAAGCAGAAGCGCCGACCGCAGCAGCACTTATGCCATTGCCGATTCCGCTGGTAATGGTTGCATTGTAGACATTGGCCGTAACCGTAACAGCACCGGTATTTGTTGCTGTATTTGTGACCGTTCCCATTCCCGTTGTCATGATGACTGGACTGTTGTCATATAGATTGGCGAACGAAGATGAGCTGGAGGCGCCCACTCCAGCGATGCTGATCTGATTATTATAGCCGCCGGCAATAGAAGGCTTGTCAGCACCTGCGATGCTTGCGCTCGTCCCAAAATCTCCCGTGACACTGACTGAGCCGTCATTTGTCGCGGTCATACCGATCGTCCCGAAATTGATCGGCCCGGTAACGCTGATCGCATTGACATAGGTTCCCGAAATTGAGCTTGAGGAAGAGGCCCCTACACCCGCAACTGAGATGGAATTTCCGGTTCCACCGGAAATTAGCGCCGCTGTGACATTGGCACTTGAGACGGTCACAGTTCCCGAACTCATGTTTGTAGATGTCCCGGTTACGTTTCCAACAACGACATCACCGGTGATTGTTCCTGTGTCAACGAAGCTTGAAACCGTGTTAGACGAAGATGCGCCAACGGCTGCCAGCGAAATGCTGTTTGAATCTCCGGCAGTAATCGTCGGCGTGCTCATCCCACCGGTGATTGTGACGGCGCCGCGATTTACTGACGTGACTGTCGTGGCTTTCACAGTTGTATCTGTGTCTATCGTTGCGTTCAGCGCGTTATTTGACACCGACGATGACGCTGAAGCCCCAACAGCGGCCATAGAAATGCTGTTCGCATTGCCGGCCGTGATAGTGGTGACTGACGAGCTTGCAGTGACATTAACGGTACCAGTGGCATAGTTCGTGGCTGTCAAACTGACCGTACCAGCGCCATCACCGATTTTGATTGCGCCCGCAGAAGTGCCAGAATTTTTTGCAGTCGTCGTGACCGACGAACTTGCGCTTGCACCAACGCCCGCGGCCGAGATCGAGTTGCCATTGCCGCCAACGATCTCGGCATTGTTGATATCAGCGGCAGTAATCGTCACAGTTCCGTAATTCTTCGAAGTACCCGTCACAGAGCCAATCGTGACGTCTCCACCAATTGATCCCGAATCAACCAAGTTTGAAACAGAGTTTGATGACGATGCACCAACAGCTGCAGCAGACATGCTGTTCGAATTTCCGCCAAGTATCTTAGCAAAATTCGAATAGCTCGTTAAACTCACGGTTCCATTGTTTTCTGAGGTGACTGATGTGGGTTTCACTGTGGTATCGACGTCAACCGTACCACCGGCAGCGGTGAGGGACGGATTGTCGCCCTTAGCTGCTATGTTTGAGACTGAAGACGACGCCGAAGCACCTACTGCCGCAATTGAAATGCTGTTGGACGTCCCGCCGTTGATCCTTGCATCAGTAGAATTTGCTTGTACATCAACATCAGCCCCGGCAGCGTTGGTCGCCGTCAAGCCGACGGTGTCGCCGACATCGCCAATTTTGATTGTGCCTGCAGAGGTACCAGAATCCACCGCAGTGGAGGTGACCGAAGAACTTGCGCTTGCGCCAACACCTGCTGCGGAAATGCTGTTCGCAAAGCCACTTTCAATCGTCGGGCCCGAGGCTAAGCCACTGTTGGTAATCGCAACGTCGCCGCTATTAGAGCTACCAATGGTCACACCACCTGTCTGAATTGCGTTCGTGGTGGTTGTACCAGTACCGAAAGTCATATTTGAGACAGAGTTAGACCCCGAAGACCCCACCGCTGCGAGAGAGATTGAGTTTGATAGCCCGCCGCTGATCACAGCCCCACCGATTTGGCCGGCCACCGAAACGTTACCGCTATTGCCCGACGTTAGAGCAATATCCCCAACAGTCACCAAACCGTTCAAAGTTCCGACGATATTGGTGGCAGAGATGGAATTGGACGATGACGCTCCAACGCCTGCGACGGACACAGAGTTGCCGGTTCCGCCGAAGATCGTTGCATTGTTGATCGTGCCATCCGTCACGGTGACGTTAGCCGCGTTTGTCGACCCACCAGTGACAGTTCCGACAGTCACATCACCCGAGATTGTGCCCGCAAGGGTCAGGTTTGATACAGAGTTTGAAGAAGACGCGCCGACAGCTGCAAGGGATATGCTGTTTGAGATAGCACCAACACTTGTTGCAGGATTGCTTACGCCTATCTGTGCAGTCTGTAATCCACCGTTGCCATCAAGGTCTACGGTTGCGTAGTTGTTTGCTGTCACTGAGGTATCGGTCACGGTGGTATCTATTTGCATATCGCCGCCGAATCTAGCCAAATTGGCCACGGATGACGAAGCCGAAGCCCCGACCGCCGCGATCGAAATGCTGTTAGACTGGGCATCCTCGATCGAGGGGCTCGTCGCGCCTGCTTTTACGGTTACAGCGCCCGTGGTGCTTGGGAAAACAGCGTCGCCGTTGGTTGCCGTTAGTTCTAAGGTGTCGGGTACTATCGCAGCCGCATCGCCGATTGTTATTGTTCCCGTTGATTTGCCAGACGTCACGGCTGAATTGCTGACAGAATTGCTGGCGCTTGCACCAACGCCTGCCACAGAAATGCTGTTGCCGAGGCCAGTGGTGATGCTTGGCTTGTTGGGGCTTGTGGCACTCATGCCGCTTCTTGCGACGGTGACGCTCCCATTATTGGTAGCGTCGCCTTCAACGCTCCCCGTCGTGACATTGTTTACCGATTCAACGCCGGCTCCTGACGTAAGCGTCGAAACAGAGTTTGATGCCGATGCGCCGACAGCGGCCACTGAAATAGAATTCGATGCGCCAGAACTGATGACTGGTGAATCCAATTTGGCTGAGACCATAACGTCGCCACCGTCATTGTTGGTCGCCGTCAACGTGATCTTACCAGTAAAGGTCGCGTTATTTGACCCCGAATTGGCGGGCACAACAGTGTCAAGTTGGTCAAGATTGCCAGAACTTACCAAACCGACAGAATTTGAAGCAGATGCACCTACGCCCGCAACAGAAATGGAATTGCCCGTACCTGCTGAAATCGTCGCCGAATTGATCTGTGATGCAGCGGGCTTGTCCCCATTGCTCCCCGCCGCCTTGTAAACTGACACCGCATCGCTGTTTGTCGCTGTAACAGTGACGGCACCGGCGAAGTTAAATGTCATCTTTGGGTTGCCAGTCGTGTTTAGCACGGCGACTGAGTTAGAGGACGACGCCCCGACCGCTGCAGCCGAAATACTGCCATTCAGGCCATCAGTGATCGTTGGACTGGCCATGCTTTGCATGACCAGCGTTGACGTGCCACCCGACCCAAGAGCTGACCCATTGGTTGCGGTCAAACTCACAGCCCCAATGTTCCAGGTACCGCTTGGAACGGTCTGCGCCTGAGCCGATCCTGCGAAACTTGACAGGACCCCCGAAAGCACGAGGGCCGACGTTGTCCATAAGATTGATTTCGATCGTTTCATCTCTTACTCTCTGTTTAAGGTCAAACACGCGACTGTCTTTCCCCGCAGCTTTAGTCGCGTTCAAATCGACTGCGGTGTTTCACGAAGTGCGCCTGTTGCTAACGCGGCGTTGCGGGTTGAACTTTCTGCGGCCCAAGCGCCGAAGATTGCGCCGGAGCTTGGGCAGACGGCGGGGCGTTGACAGGCGTTGCATTGGGATTTTTCCAGACCAACAACTGCTCAACCTGTGCGCGGCAATCGGGCGGCACACTGGGCACGCGCGACAAAACGTCAGCCACCGACAAGGCAATCATGTCGCGGCTGGCTTCTTGAATACGCTCTTGATCCGTCCAACTCACAGCGCCGGTTACCAACGTGTCATTCAGCGCACTGACGGTGCTCGCCGTGTTCATACCCGAAAAATTGTAAAGCACCTGCCGCGACAAGGAACTGATCGCCAAGGTTGTCCGATCGCCCAATCGGTAAATCTCGGCAGAGACCTCTAACGACGCACCCCGCCTTTGGGCTTGCGGCCCGATCCCTGCGACGCGCATGTCAAGATCTGGCCCACCCAGAAAATCCAGCGCGGTGAAAGCGGTTGAGATGACAAACTGTGGCTGGCTGGCGATGTTTTTTTCCGTCAGGGCTTGATCAGTTGCCTCGCCCCCGAATTTTCGAACAGCGCTTTCGGTGTTCAACTCGTAATAATTCTGCGCAACGCCCCCAGCCAACATCACGGCCTGCGCCGCCCAAATCGCCGACGTTCCTTGCGGAAGAATGCTGCCCGTGGCACCATCCGAACCTGAAACCGATTTGCCTGTGCCATCCGCATGCACGGCGACAGCAAAACGCAATGCGCTCAAAACGCCGCTTTTTTGCATACACGCCAAAGCAGAGATGATGTTGGGATTTGGACCACTGCTGTGCGGCGCTGGAGGTTCCGTTACCGGTAGCTCTTGTGTGGGGGATACAAGGTGGTCCAGCGGACTATA
>JBAXLX010000302.1:0-4532 GCA_037134595.1 Pseudomonadota bacterium | reverse complement strand
CACAACAGGCGGTGGCCAAAGCTGCCAGCGTTGAGGAGCGGAGGTGGCAAGGTGGCGGTCATACGAAAGGGGCGGTGTCCTCAGGATCGCTTGTGATCTGACCTGTTTGGGACCGTTTTGCAAGACCAGCCCGTTGGCTTTGGCTGCGGTTTCGTGACGTGTAGACCTTTTGCAAGAAAGGGCGGGTCAAGGCCCGCCCTTTCTAAGTCATGAAGCGGTTTGATTAGAACGAGAAGTTTACGCCAGCGTCGAAAGCGCTTTGCGAGTGGATTTCGGCGTCGGAGTCTTTCAGGAATTCGACATTTGCCACACCGGCTTGAACCGTTGCGCCACCGCCAAGGTCATAGCTTACGCCCAGACCCGACCGGTTCACAGACAGATCATGCTCGGCCATATCAGAGCTGAGCTTGGTGGTGATCGCATAAGCGGTCAATTTCAACGAGCCCATCTGTTGGTCAACCGATGCACCCATCGAAACGGCCTGGAACAGATCAACATTGTCGCCATCGATCTCGGCCGACGCGGTTTTATCCTGATAGATCGCTTTGATCGTGGTGTCGCCCATAGCGTACTTCACCGAAGCGCTGATATCGGTGATGTCGCCCGAACCGTCTTCACCTTCAATGCCTTGGTTGCCATACCCGAGGGCTGCAGTCACCGCGCCAGCGGAGTAAGCAACGCCAACACCATAGGCAGTTGCATTAGCGCCGCCATTGCTCAACTGAGCGGTCGAGGCATAGACCGACACTGCACCGGCAGAGTAACCATACAGAACTTTTGCGCCGGCGGTATCTTCAAACTCGGCTTTAAAGTGGTCGAATGCCACTTCGTTGCCGTCAGCAGCGTAACCGATCGAGTTGCCCGAACCCAGACCTTCGTAACCAACCGAAGACAATTGGCCAACGGCTGCCGCGTCGCCGCTGTCAACCGAACCAAAGGTGATTTTGCCAAAAGCGCCCGAGATGAACACCGAGCCTTTGTTGCCAGCTTCGTCGCCAGCAGCCACGATCGCTTCGTTCGCGCGGAACGAACCACCGAACGACAGGCCGCCGTCCGTGGTGCCCGAACCCGAAAACTTCACGCGAACGCGGTTTTCGAACACCGAGTTGCCGTCGGTCGAGACAACGCCCATACGGCCGTCGCCCGAAACCGCAACGTCAGCCGCGGCATAGCCAGCAACCGATGCCAGCATTGTGGTGGCAAGAAGAATCTTTTTCATGATTTCCCTCATGGTTTGTACGTGTAAAGCCAAACCGTTACACACGCTTTGGTTGAGTATGAATTCCATGACCGTAGAATTTCTGACACAGTAAACTGTAGGTTGTGGCGACTCGCGTTGAGGTTGTGATAAATTTAACACATCTGAAAATGCGTGCCGAAAATTTTGCAGCGGAAGGGAATTGAAAAATAGTAAATGAAAACAAATCAATACTGGATATTGCTGCCGACTGTCCGACAGGTTTTGACAGAATATTTGTTCGATTATGGCTGAAAAATCTGAGCTTCATCGAAGAGTGAATCCGCCGCCCGTTGGTTTGCTCATCTTATCCAAAGGGAATTTGGCGAAATGAAAGTTTAAAAAAATGACCTTGCGACAATCTGCGACATAACTTTATGAGATGCGACACAGACGCCCTAGAATCGCCATGTTACCGCGACAGGCCGATTGCAAAGTGTCCAAACCAAGCAAAAGGTTTGTTCCATGCACCGTCGTCACTTTCTAAAAACACTTGCCAGCCTGCCACTCGCCGCTGCTGTAACCAACCCGTGGCAAGCGGCTTTGGCGCAGTCGTCGCCTTTTCCTGCAAATGGGTCTTATCGCAGTCTGTTCCCCGCTTTGCCCGCCGCGCAGTTCGCCGAACAGGATTTGATCCGACTGGCCAATGGTGCCGGACCCGATCTGCCGGGCATGAGTGCCCCGCCCGAGGTTTTGACCGACGCCAACGATCAGCCGTTGCGCAATGATCAGGGCGAGGTGATCTTGTCTGCCACGCCTGAAACCTTGGCGGATGACGAGGAAAATTACGGGATTCCGGCGGGCTATACCTATCTGGGCCAGTTTGTCGATCATGATGTGACCTTCAAGGCTGATGATGCCTTTGCCGATAAGGGGCAGGCGGGGGTGAACCATCGGTCCTCGCGGTTCGATCTGGATTCGCTTTATGGCGCTGGACCGAGTTTGCAGCCCTTTCTCTATGCCGCCGATGGCCGCAGCTTGGCGCGGGGCAGGGAATTGACCCAAGGCGGGCGGTCTTCGGCCAGTTTTGACCATCCGCGCGTGGACGGCGTGGCTGTCATTGGTGACAAGCGCAACGATGAAAACGTGCTGGTCAGCCAGATGCACGGCGTTTTTGCGGGCTTTCACAACGCGCTCGCCCAAGACCGCCCCAAGGCCAGCTTTGAAGAGCTGCGCCAGATGGTGACATGGCATTACCAATGGATGCTGTTGACCGACTTTTTGCCGCGTCTGTGCGGTAAAAAGGTCATGCACCGCCTGTTGCCCGCTTTGGCCGATGGGCGCGGCCCGCAATGCGGGCGCAGTCATCGCACCCTGACCGCCGATCTGCGCCCCGGCGAGATGCCGTTAGAGTTTTCCGATGCCGCCTATCGTTACGGCCATTCGGCCATCCGGTCGGTGTACCGGCTGAACGCCCAAATGCAGGGCACCCCCGACGAGCAAAGCCGCAACCCCGCCGCCGCCGGGCGCAAGTTCATCTTTGCTGCCGTCGATCAAGCGGGCCTGAACGGCAACCGCGCTTTCCCTGAAGAATGGGCCATCGACTGGAGCTTGTTTTTTGAAACCCGCCGCGCCATGACCCCGGATCAAATCGCCTTGGGCGCGCAAAAAGTCCAACCGTCGTATAAAATCGACACCAGCCTTGTGAACCCCTTGGCCTTTCTGCCCGAATTCTCGCAAAGTGGCACGAACACAGCCACCACGGCTGCGGGCTTTGCCAAGCCCAAGCCCGGCGCCATCGCCAATCTGGCGCTGCGCAATTTGATGCGCGGGCAGGCGAGTGGTTTGGCCTCTGGCCAAGATGTCGCCCGCGCGATGGGGATCGAGCCCTTGGCGGACGAGGATTTGATGGTGGGCAAGGCCACGGTCGATGGGCTGGCCACCAACCGGTCCATCGTCGATTACGGCGACAGTTTCCGTGGCCAAGCGCCGCTGTGGTTTTATGTGCTGGCCGAAGCGCAGTATAATTGGTGCAGGCGGGCGCGCGCACAGGGCGGCGATGATCTGGCCAAGAACACCTTGCCGGGCCGTCTGGGGCCTGTCGGTGGGCGTTTGGTGGCGGAAACCTTCGTGGCTCTTATGGAGCTTGACCCCGACAGCGTCTTGCATGCCCCGCGCCATTGGCGCCCGACCTATGGCCAAGGCCCGCAGTTCGGCATGGTTGATTTGATCCGCACCGCTGGCTTAGGATAGGGGATGACACACCGCAATTGCATCTTGATCGTTGATGACGAAGCCTCGATCCGCGAGCCTTTGGTCGAGTATCTGGCCCGCAACGCGCTTTTGCCCGTTGTGGCCGCCTCGGCCGAAGAGGCGCGTTTGCAACTGACCTTGCATCCGGTTGATCTGATCATTCTGGATATCATGATGCCCGGCGAAGACGGTCTGTCGCTGTGCCGCGATCTGCGCAGCCGCTCGGATGTGCCCATCATTTTGCTCACCGCGCGCACCGATGATATTGACCGGATCATCGGGCTGGAAATGGGGGCTGATGATTACATCGGCAAACCTTTTGCGCCCCGCGAGTTATTGGCCCGCATCCGCGCTGTGCTGCGCCGCACCGGGGTGCGCGTGACGCCGGGGCAGGGGCGGCGGGTTTACGCCTTTGACAAATGGGTGGTAAATATCGACGAGCGTATCGTCACACGGTCCGACGGGGTCACGGTGCCGATGGGCGATGCCGAGTTTCGCCTGCTGATCGCCTTTGTGCTGCATCCGCGCCATGTGCTGTCGCGCAACCAATTGCTCGATCTGGCCGATTCCAAAGAGGCCGATCTGTTTGACCGCAGCATCGACAACCGCGTGCTGCGCCTGCGCCGCAAGATCGAGGATGACCCCGCCGAGCCTGCCTTTATCAAAACCGTGCGCAGCGGGGGCTATGTGTTCACCGCCGATGTGCGCAAATTGACATGAAACCGCCGCGCCCCGCACCTTGGCGCAAGCGCCTTGCAGCCCTGCGCCCGCGCAGCCTGTTTGGGCAAATGGCCGTGGCCATCGCTGTGGCTTTAAGTGCGGCGCAGGGGGTGAATGTGTTGGTTCTGCTCAACGGCGCGCAACTCAGCCAGATTGGGCGCGTGGGCAGCCTTGCCGAAAGTTTTTGCTTTGAAGCTTTAACCGATAGTCTGCGCTTGCCCGATCCAGCCGCAGCCGCCAGTCAAGACAGCAAGCCGCGTGACCCTTCGATGAGCCTGGAACTCGTTCCCTACGATCTGCGCGGCGTGCGGGGTTTAAAGCGCGATGCGGCCTTGGAAGAGCGTGACCTCGGCCCTGCGCGACCACGGGGTGTTTGTCTATG
>JBAXLX010000301.1:0-4589 GCA_037134595.1 Pseudomonadota bacterium | reverse complement strand
GTTCGGCCCGATCTCGGTGATGATGCCGTTTTCAATACGCACATCGGCCTTGTAGGTGAGGTCGGCGGTGACGATAGTGCCGTTTTTGATGATGGTGGTCATTCGGTCTTTCTCCCTGTCTGAAACCCTCGGGCTTCTTCTTTTCTCAAATATCCCGCGGGGGTCCGGGGGTGTGAAACCCCCGGCGGCCCGACAGAAAGACAAAGATGAGACATTTTCTAGACCTGCACAAAACCGATGCCGCCGACCTGCGGCTGATGATCGACAGCGCGCACGCGATGAAAGCCGCCCGTCACGACCGCCCCAAAGGCGCGCTTGATGACGAGCAGCCCTTGGCCGGCCGCATGGTGGCGCTGATCTTCGAAAAACCCTCGACCCGCACGCGGGTGTCGTTTGATGTCGGCGTGCGCCAGATGGGCGGGCAGACCATGGTGCTGTCGGGCAAGGAAATGCAACTGGGCCACGGCGAGACCATCGCCGACACCGCCCGCGTTCTGTCGCGCTATGTCGACCTGATCATGATCCGCACCTTTGAAGAAGCGACCCTGCTGGAAATGGCCGAACACGCCACCGTGCCGGTGATCAACGGCCTGACCAACCGCACCCATCCCTGCCAGATCATGGCCGATGTGATGACCTATGAAGAACACCGCGGCCCCATCGCGGGGCGCAAGGTGGTGTGGGCGGGCGATGGCAACAACGTCTGCGCCAGCTTTTTGCATGCCGCAGGGCAATTCGGCTTTGATCTGACCTTTACCGGCCCCGAACCCCTAGACCCCGAACAAACCTTTATCGATTTCGCCCGTGCGCGTGGGTCGAACATCCGAATCGAGCGTGACCCCGCCCTTGCCGTGGTCGGTGCCGATCTGGTGGTGACCGATACATGGGTGTCGATGCACGACCCCGAATCCGCCAAAGAGCGCCGCCACAACCAGTTGCGCGGCTATCAAGTGAACGAGGCGCTGATGGCCAAAGCCAAGCCCGACGCTTTGTTCATGCACTGCCTGCCCGCGCACAGGAATGACGAGGCGACCTCTGCCGTCATGGACGGCCCGCATTCCGTGATCTTTGACGAGGCCGAAAACCGCCTGCACGCGCAAAAAGCGATTCTGCGGTGGAGTTTGGGTGCTTGAGCGGCCCCAAAGTCACGGGGCTGTGATCGTTCTCTGCCAAGACCTTGTTAGGGTCAGGTAGCACCTTGCGTTTCTGCCCCAAACCCGTCTTTGATGCCGCAAATTTAACAGGAGCCTCCCATGCAATCCCCCGTCCCGATGTTCGTTCATTCCTTGACCGCGCTGTCCAAAATCCTCGACAAGGCCGAGGCCTTTGCCGAGGCCAAAAAGATCAAGCCCGATGTTTTCCCGCAACTGCGCCTGATCGCCGATATGCTGCCCTTCTGGCGTCAGATCACCATCGCTTGCGACCATGCCAAAGGCGCGCCTGCCCGTCTGGCGGGGGTAGAGGTTCCCTCGTTCGCCGATACCGAAACCACGCTGGCCGAGCTGAAAGAGCGTATCGCCAAGACCATCGCCTTCATCTCGACCATTCCGGATGCAGCCTTTGACGGGGCCGAAGCCCGCACCATCACGCTCAAAGCAGGCCCGCGCGAGTTGACCTTTGCCGCGCCCGAGTATCTGGCAAGCTTTGCCGTGCCGAACTTTTACTTCCACATGTCCACCGCCTATGCGATCCTGCGCGCCAACGGCGTTGAGATCGGCAAGAACGATTTTCTTGGCGGCTGAGGCTACACCCTGATGGGGGGCATCCTTGCCCCCCGCACCCTAAAAGACCCAAATCCGCCATGACCCCAAACGACATCGCAGCCCTGTTCACCCATGCCGACGGGTCATACCACTTTGCCCGCTGGGGCAGGCCCATCGTGCCCGTGGTCTTTGGCGTGGAAGATCAAACCCTGTCGGTCCTAAAGGGTGCCATCGAGGCGGTGGTGACTTTGGCAGGCCATAAAATGGCCGAAGCCGATGCTGAACTCGGCGCAAACCTGATGGTGTTTTTCTTTCGCGACTGGGCCGAATTGCCCGAAGTGCCGGGGCTAAAGGGCATCGTGCCCGACCTTGCGCCGCTGTGTGACAGGCTGGCCGCGCAAAAGGCCAGCCACTACCGCCTGTTTCGCTTTGACGCCAACGGTTCGATCCGCGCCGCCTTTGTGTTTTTGCGCATCGGCGGGGATTTGGCCGAAGTGCCTGCCGAATACCTTGCGCTGTCTGAAGCAGCCCAGATGATCTGCCTGTGGTCTGACACAGCCTTTGCCCAGCGCGCCGTCTTAAGCGTGCAAGATGGAAAAGTCGTGCTCACCCCCCAAATCGCCGCCGTGATCCGCGCCGCCTATGACCCTATCCTGCCCGTGGCCAGCACTGACGCCACCCACGCCCTGCGCGTCTTTGCGCGGGTGAGTTTGGCCCAAGCCTAGCCGGTTGCGCCGTGATTGCGAAGGCCTTAAGCTTCACCCCATGCACAGCTTCCCCCTTCGCGTCTATTACGAAGACACCGACTTGGCGGGGATCGTCTATTACGCCAATTACCTGAAATTCATCGAACGCGCCCGCAGTGAATGGGTGCGCGGGCTTGGGATCGACCAAGCGCAGTTGCGGGAAAAGCAAGGCTTGGTCTTCGCCGTGCGCCGGGTTGAGGCCGACTATCTGCGCCCAGCTGTCTTTGACGATCTTCTTACCGTGCAAACCACGCTTGCCGATCACAGCGGCGCGCGCTTGGTGCTGGATCAGTCCGTGCTGCGCGGGGAGGAAACCTTGTTCACCGCCCGCGTCACGCTTGTCTGCCTGACCGCCGCAGGCACGCCCATGCGCTTTCCCGCAGCCCTGCGCGCGGCCTTGACGGGGCAGGGCTGACGGCTTCACCCGCCTATTCGCGCAAAATGCTGCTAAGATGTCGCAACTTGACGCAGTTGTGTTGGCAATCTTTCAAAAAACCCTGTAGAATTGAGTCCAACCGGGGCAAAAGACCCCACAAACCGAGCAGGCGTCATGGACCAGACCACACTTGCGGCCGCGCAAGAGATCGATTTCTCTTTGCTCGCCCTTTTCTTACGCGCAACCTTGACGGTGAAAATCGTCATGACAGGGCTGATGCTTATGTCCTTTTGGTCATGGGCGATTATCATTCAAAAACACATCCTGTTTCGCACAGCGCGCCGGCAGGCGGCGGTGTTTGACCGGGCCTTTTGGTCGGGCGAGCCTTTGGATGAGCTGTTTGAAAAGATAGGCGCGCAGCCTGACGGCCCGTCCGAGAAGATTTTCTCCTCCGGCATGCTGGAATGGCGGCGCAGCCATCGCCAAGACGGCGGGCTGATCGCGGGCGCGCAGGCGCGAATCGACCGCGCTATGGATGTGGCCATCGGGCGGGAATCTGAATCGCTTAACAAGGGCCTTAGCTTTTTGGCCACCACCGGGTCAACCGCGCCCTTTATCGGGCTGTTTGGCACAATCTGGGGCATCAAACACGCCTTTGAACAAATCGCCATCAGCCAGAACACCAACCTTGCCGTCGTGGCCCCCGGCATCGCCGAAGCCCTTCTGGCCACAGGCATCGGCCTTGTCGCGGCCATTCCGGCGGTGGTGTTTTACAACAAGCTCAATGCCGACTCCGAGCAGATCTTGGGCGGCTATGAAGCCTTTGCCGACGAATTCGCCACGATCCTGTCGCGCCAGTTGGACGCCTGACCATGGGCGCAGGTGTCATGAAATCTGGCGGCGGCGCCGGGCGCAGACGGCGTCACCGGGGCCGTGCCGCGGCGATGAGCGAGATCAACGTCACCCCCTTTGTTGACGTGATGTTGGTGCTGATGATCATCTTTATGGTGGCAGCCCCCCTGTTAACTGTGGGCGTGCCGATCAAACTGCCCGAAACGGCGGCCAATGCGATGCCGACCGAGCAGGAAAAACCGCTGACCATCAGCCTGACGGCGGACGGGCGGGTGATGATCCAAGCCACCGAAGTCGCCGACGGCGATTTGATCCCCAAGATCAAAGCCATCGCGGCAGAGCGCAAGTCTGACAAGGTTTTCGTGCGGGCCGACGGCTCGGTCAAATATGCCCGCGTGGCGCAGCTGATGGGCGCTTTGAACGCGGGTGGCTTTAACAACATCGGGCTTGTGACCGACCCCGGTGGGCCCAGTTTTGATGGCAGCAACTAGGGCAAGGCATGAACAAGGGCCGTCTCATCTCGGGTCTCGGGCATCTGGGGCTGGTGCTTTGGGCGCTTTTGGGCGGCTGGTTTACATGGACAAGCGAAACCCCCGCCGTGCAGGTGGCGCAGGTGTCGCTGATCTCCACATCCGAGTTTGACGCGATGACCTCTGCCGCGCCCAAGGTCGATGACACAGCCCCCGCCCCGCAATTGCAACCGCCCACCACCAAGACGCCCAAGCCCAAGCCAAAGCCCGTCCCAACACCGCCCACGCCCGCAAAGCCCAAGCCCGCCGAACCCGCCCCCACGCCAGACCCAGCGCCCACGCCTGACGCGGCGGCCCCCGATGCGCCCGAAGTTCCACCCCCCGTCGCCCCCCCGTCTGACACGCCGCAGCCCATTCCCGTGCAGCCGTCTGAAAAGGCCCC
>JBAXLX010000300.1:0-4609 GCA_037134595.1 Pseudomonadota bacterium | reverse complement strand
TGACAAATTCCATAGGCGGTTCGGCATGGATCGGGGCAGGGTCAACCTCGTCAGGCTGGTCCGACTTACGCAAGCCTTTTGTCGGGATGACACTGGGCTCTGACGAATCAAGACTAAGGGCTTGCCAAGAAACAGGGGTCTCGCCCTCATCTTCGTGCATGAGCGGGACCATCGTTGGCATCAGGGGGGTGGGCCCGGTCTTAACAGGCGTGTGGGGTAGGCTAGGCTTGGGGTTTGGCA
Source organism: Pseudomonadota bacterium (assembly GCA_037134595.1). GTDB lineage: Bacteria > Pseudomonadota > Alphaproteobacteria > Rhodobacterales > Rhodobacteraceae > Stagnihabitans. Next base: position 4,369 of record JBAXLX010000300.1, on the reverse strand, counting down.
GAGGCGAATCAGGGTCAGGTACGGTCAAACCGGCCTCAAACTCTGCCCCCGATCCGACAAGATCCACACCCCCTTCACCCTGAATCGGATCAGAACCGGAAACCGTAAACGCAGATCGCAAAGGAGGTATTTCCATGAAGCATCGACTCCTGCCGAGATGCGGGCACGGTATCGTCAAAAAACTTACCAGTTCTTTACCGCCATCCCCAATACTTCCAAAAAATCTTATCTAGTGGAGACGAGGATGGACCTGCCCAATCACCCTACCCCCCCGTTGGGAACCGCACCCGCTCGGTCGGCCCAGCTGATGAAGAAAGCCCAAGAGCTTGAAACGGCCTTTTTATCGGAAATGCTGTCACATACCGGGCTTGATGCGCAAACGGGCACTTTTGGCGGCGGAGTGGGCGAGGATCAGTTTACCTCTTTCCTGCGCGAGGCGCAGGCTAAGGCGATGCAAGCGCATGGCGGGCTCGGTTTGGCACAAAACATCTTTCAAAGCTTGGTGCGCCATGACACCCCCACCGCCTGAGCCCATGGCAGCCCGTCTGCTGGACGACATTCACCAAACGCTGCTGGCGCATCACTATGATCGGCTGCCCGCCCTGTCTTTGGCCTTGGCACAAGAGCTTGGCAAAGCGGATTGTTTGGATGCCGCAACCCTAAAACTGATCCACACAAAAGCCCAGCGCAACGCAGCGACCTTGACGGCCGTGCAACGGGGCATGCGCGCGGCTCTGCGGCGGGTGGCCGAGATTCGGTCGGTGTCAACGGGATTGGTGACCTATACCAAGACCGGACACCGGCAGGATATCCTGCCCTCGGTCGTGGCGCAAAGACTGTAAGATTTCGCTCAAATCCTTTGAAAAGCCCGTTTTGCGTTTAGAAGAATCTTAAGGGTTCAGGCCCTTACTGAAGGGGCATCCCAGGTGGGGTGGCGCGGTTCGATCTAGCGGGTCGCATGGGCAAGAAAGCCTTGGAAGCCATCCGGCTGGGTGGCGCAAAGCGCCGCGCGCAAAGCGCCGGTAGACCGCAAAGGAAGATAAAATGACGTCAATTCTGACCAACAGCGCTGCCTTTTCGACGCTTCAAACCTTGAAGTCGATCCATCTCAATCTGGAAACCGTTATGTCAGAAGTGTCAACGGGCAAACGGGTGAACAATGCCCAAGACAACCCGGCCATCTGGGCCGTCTCGAAAGTGATCAATACCGACGTAGATGCCTTCAAAACAATTTCCGACAACCTTGGGTTTGGCTTGGCCACCGTCGGTGTCGCGGCAAATGCAGCCGATACCATCACCAAAAATTTGGCAGACATCAAAGCAAAGGTCATCGCGGCGCAATCGAGCAACCAAAATCGCACTGCGCTGCAATCTGACATTGCGACCCTTACCGACAACATCAGAAGCGTTGTGGCAGGGGCCCAGTTCAACGGGTTGAATTTGATTAACGCGGCCGGGACCACCAAAGTCCTCGCCTCAATCGACCGCAACGGTGCCACCGTGACGGCCTCTTCGATCACGGTCAACAAAGTAAATCTCAGTGTTGGCGGCTATACGGCGAAGACTGTTTTTACCGGGTCTGATGGCGTATCCACGGGCGCAGATGTGGCGGGCTTTGCGTTAAACAGAAGCGGCGGTTCTGGCAAGCTTGTGATCGCCGAAGGCACGGGGGCGAACGCCTTTGCGGCAGGCGACAGCGTGTCTGTTTCCATCGCGGGCAAGACAGCGACGTATACTATAACCGCCACCGATGTCGCCGCCACGAACACCAATGATGTTGTTGCAGTTGGCCTAAAAGAAGCGGTCGAGGCCCTCGGCGTGCCAAACCTGACGGTGAACTATGACACCACGGGCGGCTTCGCAAACCTGACGTTTGGGAACAGCGGCGCTGTCGATTACCGGGTGTCGGCGCAATTTTCCAACGTCAACGCAGGCGCCCTGGGGGCCTTGGCGGGCTTGAGCGTCACCTCTGATGCGGCAGCAGCGACGGCACTTAGCACCATTGAAACCCTGATGGGCACAGCCACCAACGCGACGGTCAGCTTTGGAACAGTTCAGGGCAAACTGTCAACTCAACAGACTTTCGTGAACAGTTTGGCCGATTCGATGAAGACCGGCATCGGGGCCTTGGTCGACACCGATATGGAAGAGGCATCGGCGCGCCTTCAGGCTCTGCAGGTGCAGCAACAACTGTCCACCCAAGCCCTGTCGATTGCCAACCAGCAGCCGCAATCCCTGCTGGCGTTGTTCCGGTAAGGCCGCTGACCGGGGGGGGGTAAACCCCCTCCGGTCCTGCCTGCGCCACCCCACGCAAACCTCCGGAAGGACAGATTTTGAACATTGCAACACCGATCGCCCGTGCGGCCTATGGCCAACGCGAGGCCCCCGTACGCACAGCGCGCGCCCAAGAGTATGATTTGCTCGCGCGCTGCACCCAAAAAATGGCGATGGCCTGGACAAAGCGGAACGAAGATTTTCCCCTGCTGGCCACCGCTGTCCACGAAAACTTGCAGCTTTGGTGTGCTTTGGCCGTCGATGTGGCCGACCAAGGCAATGGCTTGCCCGCCTCTTTGCGCGCGCAACTGTTCTACCTTTACGAATTCACCGCCACCCATTCGAGCGCCGTCTTAGCCAACCGCGCCAGTGTGGAAGTCTTGGTTGACATCAACAAAGCCGTCATGCGCGGCTTGCGCGGGGATGGGGGCGACCTATGAGCGGCCTTGTCCTTAAACTTGGGCCCCGGGAAAGGGTCTTGATCAACGGGGCCGTGATCGAAAACGGTGAAAAACGCTCTCGGCTGGCGATTATGACTCCCAACGCCAACATCCTGCGTCTGCGCGACGCCATTCACCCGCAAGAAGCCAACACGCCGGTCAAACGGGTCTGCTATATCGCGCAGTTGGTCTTGACCGGCGACGCCACCGCGGGCGACACGCGCCAGCAACTGCTGCGCGGAATCGAGCAGCTCAGCCAAGTGTTGACCGATCACGACAGCCGCACGCACCTCAACCTTGCCACCAAAGCCGTGCTGGAAGATCAGCCCTATCACGCGCTAAAATCCCTAAGGGCTTTATTGCCGCGCGAAGAACGGCTTTTTGCGGCGGCTGCAAAATGAGCTTTACGCCCATCCTACCCATGTCTGGCCCGGCGGGGTGGGCGATTTTGAAACGCACCATGGCCACGCAAACCGCCACCTTGAACGCGACCCCGGAAATGGCGCGCGATGTTGACTATTTCCGTGCCAAGATCGGGCAGATCACCACCGCCGACCAGCTGGTTGGCGACCGGCGGCTTCTCAAGGTCGCCTTAGGGGCCTTCGGGCTAGAGGCCGACATCGCCAACAAGGCTTTTATCAAAAAGATCCTGACCGATGATCTAACGTCCAACAAGGCATTGGCCAACAGGCTGGCAGACAAGCGCTATCTGCAAATGGCAAGCACCTTTCGCTTCGACAGATCGGTCCCGGCCACCCAAGGCCCCAATTTTGCCACCGCCGTCCTGACAGCCTACCAGGCCCGCACGTTCGAATCGGCCGTGGGCGAGCAGGATGAGGATTTGCATCTGGCCCTAAACGCCCAACGCGAATTGGCCACACTCGGGGATGCGCGCAGCAGCGAGACCACCAAATGGTTGACGATTTTGGGCAACGCCCCGCTCAGCAGGGTCTTTCAAAAAGCGCTGGGCCTGCCCTCGGGCACGTCGGGCCTGAATCTGGACCAGCAATTGGGCCTGTATCAGGCCAAGGCTTTTGCGATCTTTGGTGACAGTGGGATCAGCCAGTTCGCAGACACCACCAAGACAGACATGCTGCTCAAACGCTTCTTGTCGCGCGCGCAGGCCGATCAGTTGATGTCGCAATCGGCGAGCGGATCGGTCGCTTTAACCTTGATGCAGCAAAGCCGGTCATCCCTGTGATGTCGATGACAGGGCACTGTGCAGCCGCGCAAAGCTGCCTGCAATGCCGTCTTCCGGCGCATCTTCGGCCAAAAAGGCGTCAAGGGCGGGCCAAACCCGGATCGCGTCGTCGATCAGCGGGTCAGACCCTGCGCTGTAAAGCCCTGCTTGAATCATCAACTCTGCCCGGTCATAGGCCCCCAGAAGCCGCCGCGCTTGGGCGATATCGCCATTCTCGGCCGCCGTGGCCGCTTGCGGCAAACTGCGCGAGACAGAGCGCAAAAGGTCAATCGCCGGATACCGCCCCCGTTCGGCAATCTTGCGGTCCATCACGACATGACCGTCCAGCACGCCGCGCAGAATATCGGCCACCGTCTCTTCCATGTCAGAGCCCGCCACCAGAACCGAAAAGATCGCCGTGATATCGCCCGAAAAGGCCGGCCCGGGCCCTGCACGTTCGGCCCATGCCATGATG
>JBAXLX010000299.1:0-4623 GCA_037134595.1 Pseudomonadota bacterium | reverse complement strand
AGCAGCGTTCGCCAGAGCAGCGTTCGGCACAGCCAAGCCCTGCCGCGCAGGGCAATGACGCCTTCAACTTCGTCGCCCCGCGCCCGCGCGCGATGGGCACGCCGTCGCCCGAAGCGATGGCCCGTCTGCAGGCCGCGGTGAGCAAAGCACCGGCAACCGCACAGCAGCCTTCGGCGCGCGCGGCGGCCCCTGCCGCCAAACCAGCGGAACGCGCGCGCTTTGGCATAGGTTCTTTGATCAGCCGCATGTCGGGCGGTGGCAGCGCCGAGGCAGCGCAGACCCAACGCGCCCAGCCCCCCGTGTCCAGCTATGACGACGAGGCCGAACCTGCATCGGATCAAGACAGGTTGGAAATCCCCGCTTTCCTGCGCCGCCAAGCGAACTAAACCGGTTAAGGCCGTTGCAAACCTGTCAAAAGCCCGGGTGTTAGGCCTAGGCTTTTGCTTGTGATATCATGCCTAGGTTCGGATTTATGCCTTGTTACGCGACGTTACAAACCGTGAATTGAGCTTGGGCTTGCGGGCCGTTACCCGACTGTAAACGCCCCTTGCGGATGTTGACAAAGGTTTCAGAGGTGCTGGTGCAAAATACGGTCAAATCAGCGGTCAGCTTTAAGGGCGTGGGTTTGCACAGCGGCACGCCGGTGCGCTTGGTTGTCCGCCCGGCTTCGGCAGATTATGGCATCTGGTTTCGCCGGACAGATTTGCGCGGCGGTGATACTTTGGTGCCTGCCCGATGGGATGCGGTGGTTGCCTCAAAACTGTGCACCCAGATTGCCAATGACGAGGGTGTGCATATCTCGACCATCGAACACCTGATGGCCGCCCTGGCGGGATTGGCCGTGCACAACGCCTTGATCGAAATTGACGGGCCAGAAGTGCCGATCTTGGATGGATCGTCAGCGCCGTTTGTCGCCGCCATCTTGGCCAAAGGCATTCAACCCCAAGCAGCCCCTGTCCGCGCCCTTCGGGTTCTTAAGCCCGTGGAAGTGCAAGACGGTCTGGCCTTTGCTCGGCTAGAGCCGGCCGAGATGCTGGAAATCGATTTTCGAATCGATTTCACCGATCGCAGCATCGGGCAGCAATCGCGCCATTTGAACATGGCCAACGGCGCCTTTGTGCGCGAGCTTTGCGATTCGCGCACGTTTTGCCGGCAATCCGACGTGGACGCGATGCGGGCTGCGGGCTTGGCCCAAGGCGGAAGCTTGACCAATTCCGTGGTGTTTGACGGCGATAAGGTGCTCTCGCCGGGCGGCTTGCGCTATGCTGACGAACCGGTGCGTCACAAGATGCTGGACGCTTTGGGCGACCTCTCTCTGGCCGGAGCGCCGCTTTTGGCGCGGTATACCGGGGTTCGGGCCGGTCATGCGCTGACAAATCGGCTGCTGCGCAAGCTTTTCACCACGCCGGATGCCTTTGTCTTGGACGATTGCGATGCTTTTGCGGGCGGCAAGCTGCCCGGTGTGGGCGTGCATCGCGGGGATTTGCCGCTTTACGTTTAGTCTCGGGCGAAAGCGGCGAAAGCCGTTTTGCGCCTTGGATTTTTATGTGTTAGGAAACCGTCAAAGAAGGCGGGGCGCAGGTTGGTCCGGCTAGGGTTGGTTGAGGATAGGCAAGACGATGGCAATCGCAAGATCAAGCTTCCGGCGCGGTCTGGGAATTGCGCTGATATTGGCCGCGCTGGCCGCTTGCAGCCCAAAGACCCCGGAAGCTAATCCTCTCGATAGCATGACGGCCGAGCAAATTTATGGCCAAGGCGAATTGGCCTTGGAAGGCAAGGGCGATGCCAAGACCAATGCCAAAAAGGCGTTGACCTATTTCCAAGATGTCGAGCGGCTTTATCCCTATACCGAATGGGCCAAGCGCGCTGTCATCATGCAGGCCTTTACCCTGCACAAAAGGAAAAACTACGACGAATCGCGCGCCGCAGCCCAACGCTATATCGATTACTATCCGGCCGGCGAAGATATGGCCTATGCGCATTATCTGGTGGCGCTGTCTTATTACGACCAGATTGACGAGGTCGGCCGCGATCAGGGTCTGACCTTCCAAGCCCTGCAAGCTCTGCGCGGGGTGATCGAGCAATATCCCGACAGCGAATATGCCAAGTCGGCCATGTTGAAATTCGATCTGGCCTTTGACCATCTGGCCGCCAAGGAAATGGAAATTGGCCGCTATTATCTGAAAAAAGGTCAATATGCCGCCGCTTTGAACCGGTTTCGCAATGTGGTGCAAGATTACCAAACCACGGCCCAAACCGCCGAGGCTTTGGAACGTCTGGTGGAATGCTATCTCGCGCTTGGCATGAACGCCGAGGCGCAGACGGCGGGGGCCATTTTGGGCTATAACTACAAATCCAGCCCCTTTTACATCGATGCCTTTAACCTGTTGAAAAAGCAGGGCCTGGCCCCCGAGGCCAAGGGCACGGGCTGGTTGACAACGATTTATCGGCAGATGATCAAGGGCGAGTGGCTGTGATCTCATGCGCCTGCGGGTGGTGTGATGCTGCGCAGTCTTGAAATCCGCGATGTCTTGATCATCGACCGGCTGGACCTGTCGTTTCAACCCGGCCTGAATGTGCTGACCGGCGAAACCGGTGCGGGCAAGTCGATCTTGCTGGACGCTTTGGGCTTTGTGCTGGGCTGGCGCGGGCGGGCCGATCTGGTGCGCACAGGGGCCGCGCAGGGTGAAGTGACGGCGGTGTTCGATCTGCCGCAAGGCCACGCCGCGCGTGCCGTGTTAGATGCCGCTGGCCTAGAGCCCGCCGACGAGCTGATTTTGCGCCGCACCAACAGTGCCGATGGCCGCAAAACCGCCTATATCAACGACCGCCGCGCCTCGGGCGAAGTGCTGCGCGATCTGTCCGACACCTTGGTCGAACTGCACGGCCAGCACGACGACCGTGGCCTGTTGAACCCGCGCGGCCATCGCCAATTGCTCGACAGTTTTGCCGCGCTTGACCTGTCAGGCCTGCGCAGCGCTTGGCGTGCCCGCGCCGATGCGCTGCGCGATCTGGCCGCTGCCGAAGCCGCCCTTGCCGCCATTCGCGCCGAGGAAGACTTTCTGCGCCATGCCGTGGCCGAGCTGAACAAGCTTGACCCCAAGGCTGGAGAGGAAGCCACGCTCGACACCCAGCGCCGCTCGATGCAGGGCGCGGCCCGTATCCGCGAAGACATCGCCCGTGCGCATCAGGTGTTAGGGCAGGGGGCCGAACCCGCGCTGCAAGACGCTTTGCGCTGGTTGGGCGGTGTGTCTGACAAGGCCGAAGGCCGTCTGGATGCCCCCCTTGCAGCCCTTGAACGCGCCAGTCTGGAACTGGCCGAGGCGCAGTTTGCCGTTGAAGCCTGCCTTGAGGCGCTGAATTTTGATGATGCGGCCCTTGAACGCTTGGAAGAACGCCTGTTCGCCATTCGCGCCATGGCCCGCAAACACGCCGTTCTGCCTGATGATCTGGGCCCCCATGCCGATGTGCTGCGCACAAGGCTAGAGGCTTTAGATGGCGGCGAGCGCGGTCTGATCCGCCTGCGCCAAGCCGCCAGCTTGGCTGAGGCCGACTATACCCGCCGTGCCGAAGCGATGACCCAAGCCCGCCGCGCCGCAGGCCAGCGGCTGGATGCTGCCATGGCCGGTGAACTGGCGCCCCTTAAGATGGAACGCGCCGTCTTTCGCAGCGAATTTGCCGCCCAACAGCCCGGCCCCGAGGGGCAAGACGAGGTGACCTTTACCGTGGCCACCAACCCGGGCGCGCCAGCGGGGCCTTTGAACCGCATCGCCTCGGGTGGCGAACTCAGCCGGTTTCTTTTGGCGCTGAAGGTCTGCCTGACGGGCCAAACCCCCGGCCTGACGATGATCTTTGACGAGATCGACCGCGGCGTGGGCGGCGCCACGGCCGATGCCGTGGGTCGTCGTCTGGCGCATCTGGCAAGTGCTGCGCAGGTGCTGGTCGTCACCCACTCACCGCAGGTCGCAGCCCTTGGGGCGCATCACTGGCGGGTGGAAAAGCGGGTGGAAAACGAAGTTACCCTGTCCACCGTTGTGCCCTTGAACCCCGCCGCGCGGGTGGAAGAAATCGCCCGTATGCTTGCGGGCGATACGATCACCCAAGCCGCCCGTGATGCGGCCCGCGCCCTATTGGCCGGTGGCTGAAAAGGTCAGGCTGACCGCCTGCCATCCGGCGCTGCGCGCTGTTAAGACCGCCGTTAACACCGCACTAAAGCGCGGCAGCTCTGCGCCGTGATCATCGCGCGCGCCGCTGACAACAAAGCGCTGTGTCACAATCGCCGCCCCCGGCCCCAGCACGCGCAACCGGTTCTTGCCCGATACCAAACGCGCAGTTGCAAAAATGCCGGCGAATTCTTCGGCAAAGGTCGCCTCGGCCAAAGCGGCGCTGTCGACCAAGGCCCCTGTCAGGGTCAACACATCGGCATCTTCGGCCAGAAACTCCGCCAATTCGGCGGCATCTTGCCGCCCGAAAGCGCTGGCGAAGCGTTTGGCGAAATCTTCTGGGCCGCTCATTGCGCAACACGCTCCATCGTTGTGGCCAGATCGCCGTATCCGGTGAAGCGGCGTTCATAGGCAAGCCCCAACCGTTTGGCGCAATCGGCGGCCTTCAGGTCTAGGGCAG